>CAXYZX010000018.1:0-25098 GCA_964293845.1 uncultured Dechloromonas sp. | reverse complement strand
CTATAGTTTCACTTCAGCCAGATAAAGATCGGAATTGGGGGGCCTTGGTAACGGTATTTCAGCTTGCGGCCAAATTCGGACCTACGAGATTGTGCCCGAAAGGGGCCATTCATGTCTGCTCGGTGTATCTGCTGCGCTGTAATTCAGGTGCCGGTTTATGCATTGATTTAAAATTGTACAAAACCCTCAAAAAATGACGTAGCGCCGGTATCTGTGATGGAGAGACTTTTCATTTGTCGGATGCACCCGAGTTTGGGAGTAAGCGCCGGAGTATGATTTATCCAAGGAAAAATATGACACTCGAAGAGCAAATCGCAGCAAGGGTTGGCGAAGTACGAACGGACTCTTTCGACTTGAGCTTTGGAGAAATCGCAAATCTCCACGTAAACAAAGAGCTGGTAATCCAGCCCGAATATCAGCGACTTTTTCGCTGGTCGCTCCAGCAGAAATCTCACCTCATAGAGTCAATACTTCTTGAGTTGCCAGTGCCTCAGATATTCGTTATCGAAAATCAAGATGGGGTTCTAGAGCTTATCGATGGACTTCAAAGAGTCAGCACAATCCTCCAATTTATGGAACCTCAAAGTATCGACATGGAACCGTTGACGCTTGATGGCTGCACGCTGATAAGTGGTTTGAACGGGCTCAGCTTTGGAGCCCTCCCGCTACCGCTTCGGCTTCGATTGAAGCGATCTCCGATTCGCACGGTTGTAATCAAGAAGCAAAGCCAAGGTTTCCTACGCTATGAAATGTTCAAACGACTAAATACCGGGGGGGCGAATCTAGAACCACAAGAAATTCGCAACTGCTCTGCACGCATGCTCGGTGAGGATGGGGTTGCCTTCTACAACTTGCTGGTCATGCTGTCCCAGCAACAGGACTTTGCTGCGTGTGCGGAATACTTGCCACAACCCGACAAGGAAAAGAAAGGGGCGGAAGAGCTGGTACTCAGATTCTTCGCAGCAAAGAACTTTGTCGAAGGGTTCAAGGGAAGCGTCAGAGATTGGCTAGATAACTATATGGAAAGCGTGCTACTCGGCAAGCAACCCTTCGATACCGCCTTAGAAACCGAAGCGTTCACCAAAACTATGGGATTCGCGCGGCAGAAGTTGGGTGATACGGCATTTCTGCGATATCGAGGCGAGGTGCCGACAGGCGCACTTCCTCCGGCATACTTTGAGGCGATCGCTATAGGTATTCATGACAACTTCGATCAGATTAAGGACAAGAGTTCTGACTCGTTGCGCACCGTGATTACGACCTTGGTTCAGTCAGACGCATTTCGATCGGTCACCGGGCCTGGGGCCAACTCGAAAGAGAAGCTGAAGACCCGAATTCAACTCGTTGCGCATGCTTTGCTTAATGCCGTATGAGTGTTGATGTTGTGCTCGAACGCGACCTGAAGTGGCGAGAAGCCGAATTGGCTTCACTGAAGCGGCTTGCCATTACCTCATCACCGGAAAGTGTGGCTTACCGTGGGCTGCTTCGAGCACTTTGGGCTCTTTTGTACGCCCACTTCGAGGGATTTACCAAGTTCTGCTGGGATACCGTACTCGATCACATTCAAGACGAAGCTATCCCGATCGGTGATCTTGACAGACGATACGCGTTACTCGCTTTGGAAGGCAATTTCAAGAGTCTGAGAGGCGACATGGCTTCTGGCTCTATCCTGAAGTTTTTTGACGATGTATTACCGAAAGCGCTTACCACTCAAGCTGCGTTCTCCGAGGAAGGGCGACTCAAGACAGAAAGCAACCTTTGGCCCAACATATTTGAGCGGGAGTCGATCAAGCTTGGAATTGAATGTCTCGAACTTCAGAAGCACCGCCCTCGAATCAAGGCGCTTGTGGCAAGGCGAAATGAGATTGCCCACGGTAAAAGCATGGTCATTTCAAATCTATCTGAATACCACGACTACGAACACGCGACGTTATGCTTGATGTACGAACTCGCGATTAAGTCAATGGAAGTCGTCGAAGGTAAAGCGTACAAAGCAACGATACCCAAATAGCGGGAACGCACGGCGAGTATTCGTTGATCGGCCGCTTTCATAGTCTGGCTACTTCCGTTTCGGGAACTCAGCAGCCATTAACCACGAAATTTGAATGGCTGTTGGCAAGTTGTTTGCGCTATGCCACCGTAGAGCTGATGGCCAGAATGTAAGACTTGCCATATCGCGCTGCTCCATTGAGCAGCGCGATCAAAACCTCCTCGCTAGCACCCCTTGTAATCCGGCTTCCGCTTCTGCATAAAGGCATCAATGCCTTCGCCGGCGTCATCACTCATCATGTTGCAGGCCATGACTTCGCTAGCGTAGTCATAAGCTTCGCTCAGGCCCATTTCCAGTTGTTTGTAGAACATGCCCTTACCCATGCGTACTGCAATGGCGCTCTTGGCGAGGATGCTACCGGCCAGGCGTTCGATCTCTGCATCCAGGGCATCGGCCGGTACAACGCGGTTGACCAGCCCCTTGGCCTTGGCTTCGAGGGCGTCGATAAATTCACCGGTGAGCAACATTTCCAGTGCTGCCTTGCGCCCCAAATTGCGCGCCAGGCCAACAGCCGGTGTCGAGCAGAACAAACCAACGTTGATGCCGGAAACGGCAAATTTGGCGACATCGGCGGCAACGGCCAGATCACACATCGACACCAGTTGGCAGCCAGCAGCGGTGGCAATGCCATGAACGCGGGCGATGACGGGTTGCGGCATTTGCGTAATGGTCAGCATCAGTTCGCCGCATTGCTTGAACAGCGCCTGCATGAATTCCTTGCTGTGGTTGCCACGCATTTCCTTGAGGTCGTGCCCGGCGCAAAAAGCTTTGCCGGCGCCAGCGATGACCACCACGCGCACACTTGTGCTGGCGGCAATGGCATCCAGTTCAGCCTTGATTGCGGTCAACATGTCTTTTGACAGTGAATTAAATTGACCGGGGCGATTCAGGGTAAGGGTGGTCAAACCATCGGCGCGGTCGTTGCGTAAAACGAGGGGTTCTTCATTGATCATGGCTGGTCTCCGTATTGAAATTATTCGAATCGGCTAATTTAGCCGAAGCAAGGCAAAATGCAATCGGAAGCTGGCGGTGGGGGCGGTAAAATTGTGCCCATGAACTCCCCGCGCTACGTACACCTCCGTCTTCATTCCGAATATTCAGTTACCGATGGCATCGTCCGTGTCGGTGATGCCGTCAAACGTGCAGCTGGCGATGCTATGCCGGCGCTGGCTTTGACCGATCTGGGCAATATCTTTGGGCTGGTCAAGTTTTATAGCGCGGCCCGTGGCAAGGGCGTCAAGCCGATTGCCGGGGCTGACGTCTGGATTACCAACCCGGATGCGCCGGAGGATGCCTATCGTCTGCTGCTGCTGGCGCGCAATCGCCGTGGCTACCAGCAACTATGCGAATTGCTGAGCAAGGCTTATCTGGTTGAAGGGCGGCGCGATCGGGCCGAGGTTCGCCGCGAATGGTTCGCTGAGCTTGGCAGTGACGGATTGATCGCGCTTTCCGGCGCTCACCTTGGGGATATTGGCGAGGCGCTGATCAACGGCAATTATGATCTGGCTGGTGAGCGCGCAAAAGCCTGGGAGGCGATATTCCCCGGCGCCTTTTATCTGGAGGTGCAGCGCTACGGGCAGCCGCAGCAGGAAGCCATCGTCCAGCAAACGGCCGATATCGCTGGTGAACTCGGCCTGCCACTGGTCGCTACACATCCGATCCAGTTCATGAATCGGGATGACTTTCGCGCTCATGAAGCACGGGTTTGTATCGCTGAGGGCTATGTGCTGGGCGATACGCGGCGCCCGAAAACCTATACGGAAGAGCAGTATTTCAAGACCCAGGCCGAGATGCTGGAGCTCTTTGCCGATCTGCCGGAAGCGCTTGAGAACTCGCTGGAAATCGCCAAGCGCTGCAATATCGAACTGACTCTGGGCAAGAATTTCCTGCCAGATTTCCCAACACCGCCGGGCATGACGCTCGATGATTTCCTGGTTGCCGAAGCCAAGGCCGGTCTGGAAGTTCGCCTGGTCGAGTTATTCCCTGATCCCGAAGTGCGATTGCAGCGGCGGCAGGTTTACGACGACCGTTTGGTCTTCGAGTACAAAACCATCATCCAGATGGGCTTCCCCGGATATTTCCTGATCGTTGCCGACTTTATCAACTGGGGCAAGAAAAACGGCGTGCCGGTTGGCCCGGGGCGTGGCTCTGGTGCCGGTTCGCTGGTCGCCTACAGCCTGCGTATTACCGATATCGATCCTCTCGAATACGCGCTGCTCTTCGAGCGCTTCCTGAATCCGGAACGGGTGTCGATGCCCGACTTCGATATCGACTTCTGTCAGGACAACCGCTGGCGTGTCATCGAGTACGTGCGCGGCCATTACGGCGCCGATGCCGTCAGCCAGATCGCCACCTTTGGTACGATGTCGTCGAAAGCGGTTATCCGCGACGTCGGCCGCGTCTTCGGCCTACCGTATTCGATGTGCGACCGGATTTCAAAACTGATCCCAATTGTCCAGAACAAGCCGGTGTCGCTGGCCGAGGCGCTGGAGCAGGAGCCGCAGCTCAAGGAAATGATGCAGGGCGACGGCGATGGCGAAACCATCCGCGAACTGTTCGACCTGGCCGGTCGACTAGAGGATTTGACCAGAAATGTCGGCATGCACGCCGGCGGTGTGCTTATCGCGCCGGGCAAGATCACCGATTTCTGCCCGATCTATCAGGCCACCGGCAGCGATGCGTCGACGGTGTCGCAATTCGACAAGGACGACGTCGAGAAGGTCGGCCTCGTCAAGTTCGACTTCCTTGGTCTGCGCAACCTGACGATTATCGAGCTGGCCGTCGAGTACATCCGCCGGATGACCGGCGAGAAGCTTGATCTGATGTCGCTCGGTTTCACCGACCCTGCCGCCTACCAGATACTCAAGGACGCCAATACGACGGCGATCTTCCAGGTTGAATCGGAGGGCATGAAGAAGCTGCTCAAGAAGCTGGCGCCCGACCGTTTCGAAGACATCATCGCTGTGCTCGCGCTCTATCGTCCCGGCCCGCTCGGTTCCGGGATGGTCGATGACTTCATCCTGCGCAAGAAGGGCCAGCAGAAGATCGACTATTTCCACCCCGACCTGACCGCCTGCCTGTCGCCGACCTACGGCGTCATCGTGTATCAGGAACAGGTCATGCAGATTTCGCAGATCATCGGCGGCTACACGCTCGGTGGCGCCGACATGCTGCGTCGGGCGATGGGCAAGAAGAAGCCGGAGGAAATGGCCAAGCACCGCGAGACCATCGCCGCCGGTGCGAAAGAGAAGGGCTATGATCCGGCCTTGGCCGAGCAGCTGTTCGACCTGATGACCAAATTCGCCGAGTACGGCTTCAACAAGTCGCACACCGCCGCCTACGCCGTCGTCACCTATCACACCGCCTGGCTCAAGGCGCACCACTGCGCAGCCTTCATGGCGGCGACCATGTCGTCCGACATGGACAATACCGACTCGGTAAAAATCTTCTACGAAGACACTATCGGCAACAAGGTGAAGGTGCTCGGGCCGGATGTGAATGCATCAAATTACCGTTTTGAGCCGGTTGACCGCAGCACCATTCGTTATGGACTGGGGGCAGTCAAGGGTACCGGTGAGCAGGCGGTCAATGTCATTCTCAAGGCGCGCGAAGCGGGCGGGCCGTTCAAGGATTTGTTCGATTTCTGCCAGCGTTGCGACAAGCGTATGGTCAATCGTCGCACCACAGAGGCCTTGATCAAGGCGGGGGCTTTTGACCGCATAGACAGCAATCGCTACAAGCTGCTGGCCTCGGTCGGCGTGGCAATGGACTTTGCCGAGCAGGCCGAGCGTAATGCCATGCAGACCAGTCTGTTCGACATGGGCTCGAATGCTGAAGAGCATGCGCCGCAGTACATCCCGGTCAAACCCTGGGATGAAAAAGAGCAGCTGATGCAGGAGAAGACGGCGCTCGGCTTCTTCTTCTCCGGCCATCCCTACAATAGCTGCAAAAAAGAGCTTTCGCGTTTCATCCGCCGCCCGCTGAACAAGCTGGAGCCGGCCAAGGAATTGACCTTGCTGGCTGGTGTGGTCGTCGGCGTGCGCACCCAGATGACACGGCGCGGCAAAATGTTGTTTGTGCAACTTGACGACGGCACGGGCATGATCGAGGTCACGGTTTTCAACGAGCTGTTTGAGGCGGAGCGCGCCAAGATCGTCACCGATGAGGTGTTGATCATCGAAGGCAAGGTCAGATATGACGAGTTTTCTGGCAGCAACAGCGTCACCGCCGACAAGCTGATGACCCTCGGCGAGGCCCGTGCCCGTTTTGCCAGGCATTTGTTGCTGCGGATGAATGGTGGTTCCGACGCACGCAAGCTGAAATCCTTGCTGATGCCTTTTGTGCCGGGTACGGCACAGGTGCGCATTCGCTACCGTGGTGCTGAAGCAGAGTGCGAGTTGGTGCTGGGCGAAACGGTAAAAGTCCGGCTCGATGATTTGCTGCTGGAGGCGCTGGTTGGCTGGTTAAGTCCGGAGTGTGTCGAAATCGTTTATGGCTGAAATGTTTGCGGCACCCGCAGGTGCCGCAATTATTCCGCCAAATCAGGCGTCGACCGCAACAGTTGCAGTTTCTCGCCTACGCCACCATGTCCGACTTGAAACCGATGCGTACAGCGCCCCAATGCCGACCGCCTATGGTGAGCGGCATGGATAAATCGCTGAGAATTTCACCAGTGTCGCGAACATAGGTCTGGAACAACGACGATTTCTGATTCTTGGCCAGCTTGAGCCCGACCGGATCGTTGAAAATGCGCTTATGACGGCATTTGAGCAGGTCGACTGCCGGGTCACCGCTCGGCGCATTGGAGAAAATGCCGTTGTGCGCTGGCGCATAGCCGTTGTTGTCGACTGACAGGGAGTAAGCCAAACCGGGCACATCGCGCAGAAGGTCGTCATACAAACGGGTCAGTTCGGCGTCGCACTGGTTGTCGTAGGCTGTAGTGAAGCGCTTGGGATTTGAGCCGGGAATTTCCTTGTACTGCTGGTCGAAAATGTTGACACCGCGATCATTCATTTTTTGCAACACGGCGCTTACCTGGTCACGGAACGACGCGCATTTGTCGTGCAAGGTGTCGAACATGCTGTTGCCGGTGCGAAAATCAGCCAGCGTGCATTGCAGATCTTCGGTTGATTCGCGCAGGGTTTTGGCCGAATCGAGGCATTGTTTCATACGTCCAGAAATATCGACCGAGTGATTGCGGATTTCCTCAACCTCGCCATGGATGGTCTGATTGCTCTCACGCAGATTACCTATCGCCCCGGAGATGGTGGCCAACTGTTCGGTGGTCCGCCTGAAGTCACCAACCATGGTGCTCAGGTCGGCGGCAGAGGTTTCGACATAGCCATTGGCTTTGGTGACTTCGGCAACGATGGTCTGGGTCTTGGCCGAGGTGTCGGAAACCAGATTGATCATCGACTGGGTGTTCTGACCGATAACCTGGGTGGCCGTCTTGACCTTTTCGGCCAGCTTGCGCACTTCGTCGGCAACTACCGCAAAACCGCGCCCGGCTTCACCGGCACGGGCGGCTTCGATGGCCGCATTGAGGGCGAGCAGGTTGGTCTGGTCGGAAATGTCGTTGATCAGCGAAACAATTTCGTTGATTTTCATCGAACTGGTATGAAGTTCACCGACCGTGGTCGAGAAATGCTCGATGTGCTGGTTGGTCGAGCGCATGGTCGAGGCAACCGTTTCCATTTGCTCCAGTGAGCGCTGGGCCAGACTCAGATTGTTCAGGGTCGACCCCTGGATTGCTTCGGAATTGATTGCGACGGCGCTTACCGCCTGATTGACCCGGTTGCTCGACTCGAATACATCACTGGCCAAAGACTCCTGGCGACGGACGGCATCGCCAGTCAGTTGTACCAGGTGGTTCATACGTGCTGCATCGGAGGCGATGCTGACACTGCGTTCGCGAGCGTGAGAAATGAGTCCGCGGACCCGGCTGAAGAAACGGTTGATATTGGCCGAAACACGACCGGTGGCATTACTGCCGGTATTCCCCACCGCGAGTGAAAGATCGGCGCTGCCATCGGCAATGGCGGCGAGATCGCGGTCTATTTTGTCGAGTGCCGCATTGTTTCCAAAAAATCCCATACAAAGTCTCCTGCCCTTAATTGTTGTCGTCTGCCAGGATGGGGCGGCAAATCTTTACAAATCATACGCTTTGAGGGGAGTGCTTGTCACGCGTGGATTTCGGCGGTTTTGGGTCTACTCTGTGCCGTTTTGCAACAATGTGCGCCAGAAAAACAAAAAGCCGCCCGCAGGCGGCTTTTTAATCGTTCACTGCTTACAGTTTTTTGGCATTTTTTGCCAAATATGCAGCAACGCCTTCAGTTGAGGCGGTCATGCCGGGCTTGCCCTTGCTCCAGCCAGCCGGGCAGACTTCGCCGTGCTCTTCGAAGAATTGCAGGGCGTCGACCATGCGCAGCATTTCGTCGATGTCGCGGCCGAGCGGCAGCATGTTCACGACTTGATGCATGACGACGCCGGTTTTGTCGATCAGGAAGGAACCGCGCAGGGCAACGCCGGCACCTTCGAGTTCAACGTCGTAAGCGCGGCAAATGTCGTGCTTGATGTCGGCAACCAGCGGGTAGCCAACCTGGCCGATGCCGCCTTCCTTGACGGCGGTGTTCTTCCACGCCAAGTGGGTGAACTGGGAGTCGATGGAGACGCCAATTACCTGAACGCCGCGCTGGGCAAATTCTTCCAGACGGTGATCGAAAGCGATTAGCTCGGACGGGCAGACGAAGGTGAAATCGAGTGGGTAAAAGAACAGAACAACCGGCTTGCCCTTGAAATCGGACAGCTTCAGTTCCTTGATTTCATTGTTGCCATAAACAGCGGTCGCGGTGAAATCCGGGGCTTGCTTGCCAACGAGAACGGCCATAGTGAATTCCTTATGATGATTTGATCTGGTTTGGGGGGACTTTGAATTTAACCAAGAGGTCCGATGCTGTCAAATTGCGTATGTCCGACCACTTTGCTAATCGGGAAGAAATGCCAAAAAATCAGGCATTTTTTCCGGTTGACCGTAACAATTTGCGTTTAGCGGAAAGAACTGACCGGGAAACGGGATTAAAAGTTCAATCCGGTTGCTTTTGCGGCAATTTGCGGAGAAATGACGCCGGAGATTTTTTCCTTCTTGCCATTACCGTTAAACAAAAAAGTCCGTGGCAATTCTCCGGCCCAGTTCGGGTCAATGGCGTAGGCAATTGCCTCAGGGCTGTCGTTGCCATAGGCATAACGTGGCCCGGCGATGGCGTAGCGGTCAAGCATGGGGGCGAGTTCAGTACTTTCGGACTCAGCGGCAATCGTGATTACCTGCAAGCGTTTGTTGGCTTTGCGCAGATCGGCGAGTAGCTGCAGGTTTTTCTTGCAATGGCTGCAGTCGGATGACCACAGCGCAATAATGGTTGGCTGGCGATGGCTCTCGGCTTCAGTCAGGCGGCGTGCAGTATGGCGATCAAGGGCGATGAAATCAGCCGCCTGGGCCGTACTGGCAAGCAAGCAGGCAAAGAGCAGGAAGGTACGAAATATCATGGCAGCGCAATCAGGCGAAAACCTTCGTTTTCGGTGCGCCAGAAGGCATAAAGCTTGTCCTGACGATGAATGACGCGCGGCTGATCGGAGGCACCATCCGTTGCTGTCAGGGTTTTTTCATTGAAACTTTTGCCACCGTCAGTTGAGAACAGCATGCCGAGTTGGGTTCGCTCGCCATCAAATTCCTTCCAGACGATGGCCAGTTTGCCTGCCGCACTTGCCATGTCGGCATGCGCCGCGCGCGGACCACCGACGGTGCGCTGACCTTCGACGCGCAATTCATCAGAATTATCGGCACTTTTTAGCAGTCGACCGTAATGAACCGGTCCGCCACCTTCTTTTTGATTAAACCAGACCGCATGTCGAACGCCCTGCGCGTCGACCACCAGCGATGGCCCGTGATGGGGGCAGCCATCGACCTTCCAGCGGTCAAAGGTGGCTCGTTTGACGGTTTCCAGTGTGCCATTCGGTGTCAGGCGAGCGATGGCGTGATCGCGTTCGTTCGGTGCATAGACATGGCGCCACATGAAAAGTGGCGAACCGTCTCGATCCAGCGCACTGCTCAAGCGGCAGCATTCGCAGGAATGGTCGGCCAGCTTGAATTCTGGCTGAAAAATCCGGCCGCCGTCGTGGGAAACAGCGGCGTAGATGCCTGAACCGCGATATGGTATTTGACTCGCCTTGGCCGCTTCCGAATCACGCTTGTCGACCCAGGCCAGGATCACCTTGTTGTCCGGGGTAGTCAGCATGGATTCAAAGCTGTGGGTGATTTCGGCGGTGTCCTTGTGCACTGATTGAGGCTTGCCAAAATGTTCACCATCATCGGCGCGGGCCAGTCGAATGTTGCCGTTGTGGCCGACGCCGAACGAGTGCGCCCAGGAAACCAGCAAGCCGCCATCCGCCGCAAATGCGATCTTTGGTCGGTTTTCGCCATTGGCAGAAAATGCCTCCGGCTGAGCGTTGACCGCAGCCGGTGCAGACCAGCTCCTGCCTTCGTCGGTGCTGCGGTAAAGCATGACCTGCTCACCCTGTTTGGCCACTACGAGCAAGCTACCGTCGGCAGCGAACGCCGCCGAGGTGGCAAGCTCCAGTCTTGCCGCTTTCGGCTTGCCCGGTGCGACATCTGCTGCCTGGACGCCGATAACGGCAAGCCCAAGCAAAACACCCGAACTCAGCTGCGCCAGCCATGCGCTTGAATAGTTCAACATCAAATTTCTCAAACCGCTACCTCCCGTTACAGATCAAACTTGATCTCAGCCACGAATGTTCGCTGGGTATAGGGGTGGAAAGCCCAATATTTCGCGTTATTCAGGTTATCGACACCGGCGGATGCAGTCCATTGCTTGGCCAGCTTGTAACGCATGCGCCAGTCGGCGACCAGATAGGAGCTAGAGCCGGTGTAGGTTTCGCCATTGACGTCACTGTTGTCGAGATTGTTGTATTGCGTACCGCTGTAGCGAATGCCGAGGGTGTGCGTCCAGCGATCATTCGGGCGATAGCTGGCGAGCATGTTGGCACGCCAGCGTGGAACACGTGGTTGCCATTTGCCCACGCTATCCGGAAATTTGTCGTTCTGGACGATGATGGAGTCTGCAAAGGTCAGACTGGACGACAGATCAAGGCCGCGCAACATGACATCGTTGAATTGACCGGCCAGTTCCAGCCCGGTGGTGCGAATGTGATCGATATTCTGAATGTTGGTGACGTTCGGCGTCACACTGACGTTGGTCTGGGAATAGAGCGCATCACGGCTGTCCTCATGGAACAGTGTTGCCCGCAGCAGGCCATTGCTCAGCTCGTGCTCGCTGGACAGCTCGGAGGTCCAGGATTTCTCGGCCTTGAGATTGGGATCGTTGTTGACTACGACATTGGTCGAGATACTGCCCTGATACAGTTCGGCAACCGTCGGATTGCGCACGGCGCGGCCGAGCGAGCCCTTGATCGCCCATTGCGGCTGGATTTGATAGGCAATCGCCGCTTTCGGCGAGAAAGCCGTTTCCTTGCGTTCTCCCATGTTGGCAACCGAAGTTGCATCGGCAATCTGCCCGTCGTACGCGCGCCAGCGCTCCAGTCGCCCGCCCAGTGTTGTCCGCCAGTTTTGGGCAAAGCGCCAGGTATCCTGGGCATAGAGACTTGTCAGTTCCGTCTTGCCGTTGAAAGCCGAGAAACGGCTGGTCGGTCCGCCACTCAGCCAGTCAGAGGTATTGGAGACCAAGGTTTCCAGCTTGTAGCTGTCGTGCTGGATGCCGAAATCGACCAGATGGGCGCCGCCCAGGCCCTCCGGACGCCAGGTTCCGCGCAAGGCAAGCGTGTTCCAGCCAGTGCCCGACATGTCGGTAATGCGCCCGGCACCGCCTGAATTGGCTGCGGGTAGCGCCCCGGTCGGTGAGCGCACCTCATCCTTGTGGTAGTCGTAAATGCTGGCGGCAACTTCCCAGTCCCATGTCCCGCGCGTGTTGCTCTTGACGGAAAGACCGTGAATGAAATGCTGCAGGTTGCCTTGGCTGGTGGAAATGTCGGTATTTGCCAGGGTGTAGCGCCGGCCATCGACATTGATATTGCCGCTGTAGACCGGGTTGCCATTGGTGTCGCGCAGATAAGTCGTTGAGGTGCGGGTGACATCGTTTTGCCATAGCCCGAAGGTATAGCTGGCGCGCAACGTTGGCGAGAAGTCGTAGGCCAGTTTTATCTTGGCATGATCCTGAACCGTATGCACCTGATTGGTCGCGCCGAGAATCAGCCAGTCCTCATTTTTTGGATTCTTGTCGTAGATGGCACCGGTAACCCGTGTGCCGGCGTTGCTGACGACGCCAGAACTGACCAATTTATTGGCAAAGGCGATCGGATGACCATCACTGTCGAGGCGATTGGCGTTGAACCACCAGGACCATGGACCATTTTTATTGCCCACTGAAGCACTCAATTGATTGCCGCTATACGTGCTGTCGGTGCCATATTGTTTGTAATTCTGGGTAAATCCGGTGGCCTTGACATGGGCCTCCAACCGGGTCGGCATGCGCGTGACGTAATCGACCACGGCCCCTACCGAATTGCCGGGATAAGCCGCCGAGAAGGGGCCGTAAAGCACGTCGACCCGCTCGATTTCTTCCGGCGTCACCAAGCCCCAACGCGGCGTGTAAAAGGCACCGTTACCCAGCAGGTTGGAAAGCAAAATGCCGTCGGCGTAAACCAACGAACGCGCACTATTGCCGGTTCCCGAGGCCCGACTGGCGAGAACGGCATGGTCGTAGTCGCCGATGTAGCGCTTGCGAACATTGAGGCTGGGGAAATATTTCAGCGCATCCTCGCTGTCGACCGCGTTGATCGTCTCTTCAATCTGCTTGCCGGTAATACCCTCAATGGTGGTCGGAATCTGCGTCGGCAGCGAAGTCGGCTGGCCGCTGCTGACGGTTACCGTACCCAGCGTCTTGACCGGCTCGTCCCCAGATTTTTGCGCCAACGCGGGCGATGCGAATGCACTTGCAAGCATGACGTGAAGCGCACGCTTCACGAACTTTTTCCCCGATGAGCTAGTCATCAAAACCCCTTCTATTGCGTTGTAGTTAATTTTTTGCCTCAACCCTTGATCAGGAATTGGGTTGGGTCAGAAATGCGATTTTCACGATGCTGGCGCGTTGTGCTGCGGCCATGACATCGGCTACTTTTTCGTACACCACCTTGCGGTCAGCACGCAGGTGAAGTTCCGGCTGGCGCGCGCTGGCGGCAGCAAAGCGGCTATCCAGAGTGCTGCGCTCGATAGCTTCGCCATTCCAGTAAATCTTGCCATCAACATCGATTGCCAGCTGGATGACTTCCGGTTTGTCTTCGAGCTTGGTGGCGGTAACTTGCGGCAGATCGATGGGAACGGCCTGGTGAAAGAGCGGCGCGGTGATGATGAAAATGACCAGTAGCACCAGCATGACGTCGACCAGTGGCGTCGTGTTGATCTCGGCCATCGGCTGTGTAACGCCGGCTTCGTCAAAGCTTCCGAAAGCCATGATCAGGCCTGCCGGCTGCTGCGGGCGGCAGCGATGTCGACCAGATTGACGTTGCCGCCAACGCGTACGCCGGTCGTCAGGTAGGCGTGCAGGTCGTGGGCAAAGCCATCGAGTTGCACTGCCACCAGGCGATTGGCCCGGGTGAAGGCGTTGTAGGCGAGGACGGCGGGGATGGCGACGAAGAGGCCGGCGGCGGTCATGATCAATGCTTCGCCAACTGGCCCGGCAACCTTGTCGAGCACCACCTGCGTCGCGCCGGAAAGACCGACCAGGGCGTGATAGATGCCCCACACGGTGCCGAAAAGGCCGATGAAGGGTGCGGTCGACCCGACGGAAGCGAGAAAAGTCAGCCCGTGCTCGATGCGCGACTGGGTGTTCACGATGTGCGAGCGCATTGAGCGGGTGACAAATTCGCTGGCATTGACGCCGGCGCCAATCCCGCGTGCCGCGTTCTGTTGATGCGCCTGGGCTGAATGGGCGCCAGTCAGCGCGAGACCGGCAAAAATCCCGGAAGGATCGTCACGGCGCAGGGCTTCCAGCGCTTCGGGCAGCGAATTGGCGCTCCAGAAGCTGTTGAGTGCTTTCTCTTGTGAGCGTGAGGCGCGCCAGGTCGACATCAGCTTGCTCAGGATCACGGTCCATGAGGAAAGGGAGAGCAGCGCCAGAATGATGGCGGTGGTGTGGGTGACCAGGTCGCCCTGGTTCCAGAAGTGGGCAAGGCCCATTTGCGATTCCATGTATTACCTTTCCTTACTCAAGTGCAAAAGTGATCGGAACGACCACCGAAGAATCTACTGTTTCGTCACCGCGTTTGGCCGGGACGAAACGCCAGTGGGTTACCGCATCAAGCGCCGCGTTATCCAGGCGGGGGAAGCCGCTTGTTTTCGAAATGCTGACCTCAAGCGCCTCGCCTTTGGCGCTGACCCTGACCTTCAGCAAGACCTTGCCTTCTTCGCCCTGGCGGCGAGAAAGTGTTGGATAAACCGGCTTCGGGTTGTGCAGGTAGTCGGCGTCAAAGCGCGCGGCAACCAAAGGTGCTGGCGGGGCGGGGGCGGCAGCGACTGGTTGCGGCGGCGGGGCCGGTGGTTGTGGTGCAACGACAAAACTGCTGGTGCTACTGGCCGTGCTGGCCACGGCCAATATGGGTTGTGGCTGAATTTGGGGACGCCGTACTTGCGGAACGGCTTTGGGCGGTGGCGGCAAAGGTTTCGGCGGCTCGACCTTTTTTTCTTCGGCCAGTGGCAGCAGGCGTGCGCTGATACTGGGTGGCAACTGGATCAGATCATTTTTGACCGAGATATAAAGCACGGCGTAAAGCAGCAGGACATGGACCAGTATCGCCAGACCCCAGGTCAGCAGGCGCTCGACTAGCGTGGGCCTGGGGGGCGTCAGACGAAAAGCGGGCAATTCATCTGCTGCCAGGGCCTGATTAAGTGCGGAGAAAGGAGGGGTTGCGGTCAAAGCGTAAGAATCCACTTCTTTTGTGATTTGATTCGGATCAAAAATTCTTATGAATCATGAACTTGTGCGAGCTGAATTTTAATGGATTCCGATCGGTCGGCTGTGCGACATGATGTCGCAGGGGCGGATCGCCAATGCCCTTGTCTGATTGCTTCCGCTTGGCGTTATGCCGGGAGGCACTGGCATAATTACGGAATGAAAAAAATATTGGCTACAGCAAGCGAGGAGCGGGGAGTGCTGTGCTGAAAGTGCTGGTCTTCATGCCAGTGCTCGGCGCTCTGCTGGTTGCCGTTCTGCCTGGTCGTCTGGCTGGCTGGTTGTGGCGCCTGGCGATGTTCTTTGCACTCGCTGCCCTGGGTTACGCATTCTGGCTGGCGGCGCATTTCGATCCCCTTGGTCCAGCCATACAAATGCATGAAAGCCGGCCGTGGAACGTGCGCCTCGGTTCGTATTTTGCCCTTGGGATTGATGGCATTTCCCTGGCCATGGTGCTGTTGACCGCACTATTGAGCATGATCGCCGTGCTGATGTCACGGCGTATGGAGGTCGGCAAGCGGCTGTATTTTTCGCTGATCCTGCTCCTTGAGTCGGCCATGTTTGGTGTCTTCATGGCGCGTGACTGGTCCCTGTTTTACGTATTCTGGGAGGCGACGCTACTCCCGCTGTTTTTCCTGATTGATCGTCTGGGGGGTGCCAACCGGCAGCGTGCGGCGCTCAATTTCTTTTTGTACACGCTGGGTGGCTCGGTCTTCATGCTGGTGGCGTTGCTCTTTCTCTACGATGCGGCGCCCGGGCACAGCTTTGCCATGGGTGATATGGCGGAGGGCGGGCGCGGCTTGCCGCTGAATACCCAATTGTTGATTTTCGCCGGCTTGTTTATTGGTTTCGGCGTCAAGATGCCGGTTTTTCCTTTGCATGGCTGGCTGCCCCTGGCGCACGTCGAAGCACCGAGTCCCGTGTCGATTCTGCTTTCCGGGGTGCTGCTCAAGATGGGGGCCTATGGCCTGATTCGGGCTGCCGAAACGCTGCCGGCGGCCTTGCTGGCAAGTCAGGACTGGCTGGCGCTGCTCGGTTTTGTCAGCCTGCTTTATGGCGGTATTCTCGCCTGGCGTCAGCAGGACCTGAAGGCGATGGTGGCGTATTCGTCGATCTCGCACATGGGGGTCGTACTGATCGGTATCGCCACGCTCAACGTGAGCGGGATGACCGGTGCGGTGATGCAGATGGTCGCGCATGGTCTGACCGCGGCGACCTTGTTCCTGATTGTCGGTTTGCTCTACCAGCGCACGCATAGCCGCGATCTGGCGGCCTATGGTTCGTTGCTCGGGCAGGCACCGCGCTTTGCCTTTTTTATTGCCTTTGCCTTGCTCGCCGCCATAGGCTTGCCCGGTAGCGCTGGTTTCATTGCCGAGTTGCATGTGTTGATTGGCGGCTTGGGGCGCTGGGGGGGCTGGGTGCTGATCATTTGCCTGGGTATGCTGATCGGTGCAGCTTACGGTTTGCGTGTCATCGGCCGCCTGTGCGGCAAGGGTGAGGCGATGATGATTGATGACATGACGCGTACCGAAACGTGGGCAGCAACCATCCTTGCCTTGAGTATCGTCGTCCTCGGCGTCTGGCCAGTTCCGCTGCTTGATCTGGTTGCTGGTAGCGTGGCGCGTATCGCCGCTTTGTTCGGAGCCTGAGATGGAAGCTGCTGACGACGATCTCCCCATCCGCCAGCGCCTGCAGCACTGGGTCGAGCATTTGACACACGTCTTGCCGGCGCAGGCGCCGATTCGTGATTTTGTTCATCACAACACCCTGCACGGTTTTCAGCATTTGCCTTTCGAGCAGGCCCTGGCAGCGGCTCAGGAACTGACCGGAGCCCGCACTTACTGGCCGGAGGCGAACTTTCAGGCGGCCTATGCCGCAGGTCGAATTACCCGTCAGGATGTGCTGGCTGCACTTGATGATGCCGCACTTGAGGCGCTGGATGATCCGGTGCTGCGCGCCCTGACGCGGCGCGAAGTGCTGCTCGCCAGTCTGCTGTCGCCGGCCGTGGCAGGCCAGCGTCGGCTGGATTGGGACGAGCGTGAAGGTTTGGCGGCGGACGATAAAATTTTTGCTCATTGTCGGGCGTTGACCGCAACAGATTCATTTCCCGCCGGGAGTTGGCAGGATGCCGCCCGCCAGCGCTGGTTCGAACTTAGTGAGCGGGTCGGGCAGCAATGGACCTTGCGCAGCCTGCTCGAACACCTGACCGGTGAGGATGTGCTGGAGCGTGTGCGCAGTATTTTGCAGCGCCATCTGGCCGCTCATCTCGATCTGGGCGTTGCGGCCTGGCGCAATCCGGCGCAGGGGCAGGGCTTTTTTGCCGCGTGGCGCGCCAGTGCCGGACGGGATATGGCGTGGGAACTCGATGAGTTGCCCGGGATTCATGACGAAATCACCTACCTGCCGGAGAGCTCCCTTGATGTACTGGTTGATGAACTTTCGCGCCTGATCCCCGATCAGTCGCTCTGGTTTGCCTACCTGCAGCGACTGGCGCTGGAGTTGCCGGGCTGGTCCGGCATGTTCCTCTGGCGCGACCGCAACCCGGAGCGGGGCGATGGAACACCGGTCGATATGCTCGACTATCTGGCGGTGCGCGTCCTGCTCGAACGTCTGCTCTGCGAAGACCTGATTCGACGCCTGACCGGCGCGCCTATGGAGTTCGGCGAACTGCGGGGTTATTTTGCCGCCAACCTAGCTGAATTCCTTGTCCGCGATGCCTTGCGCGGCGCTCCTTTGGCCGAGGATCTGCAGCATCGCGCGACGCACCTGGTGGCGGCCGGTGAGGGCCTGTTGGCCGTCGATGATGACTGGCACGCGCTGGCCGGGGATATCTGGCAGCAACAATGCGTCAGCAGCAGCCGGCAACGCGCGCTGCAGCTTGATGAGCTATTGCGCGGCCTGGTTTTTACCGAGGGTGAGGTGGCCAGTCTGGGCGCCGACGATGCGGCCGAACTGCTGGCTATCGCCAGCAGTCTTGATCCGCTGCAGCGCAGTCAGGTCTGGTTGCTGGCCTATGAGCGTCACTATCGCGAACAGATATTTGGTGCGCTGAGCGCCAACCACGGGCGCCACGCACCGCCAGCGGCTGTGACGGCGCAGGTCATTGTCTGCATGGATGACCGCGAGGAGGGCACCCGGCGCCATCTGGAGGAAATCGCCCCGGCGATAGCCACCTACGGCGCGGCCGGATTTTTCGGCGTGGCCATGTACTGGCAAGGGCTGGATGACGCGGCGCGGATGGCCTTGTGTCCGGTGGTGGTGCGCCCCGAACATCTGGTGCGTGAGGCGGCCTGTGATGCAGCGGCTGGCGAACAACACGCCCAGCGCCGCGCGACCCGCTTGCGCTGGCGTGAGCGGCTCTATCAAGGTACCCGACGCAGTGCCCTGAGTGCTCCGTTGTTGACCGCGCTGGCCGCACCACCGGCCCTGGCCGCGCTGCTCGCCAATAGCCTGATGCCGGCCTGGATCGGCGAGACGGTAAAGCGCTGGCGTTCGCAATACGATGTGGCTGTCGCCACACGATTGCAACTGACGGCGGATGGCAACGCCGATAGCGGCACGGCCGAGGCGCCGCGCGCCGGGTTTGATGAGGGTGAACAGATCGAACGCGTCGAGAAATTTTTGCGCAGCATCGGCCTGACTCAGGACTTTGCCCCGCTGGTTCTTTTTCTTGGTCACGGCTCCGGCAGTCGCAATAACCCCCACCTCTCAGCCTACGATTGTGGGGCTTGTTCAGGCAAACACGGCGGCCCGAATGGCCGGGTTTTTGCAGCGATGGCCAACCGCCCGGAGGTGCGTAGCGGCTTGGCTAAACGTGGCCTGAAAATTCCCGAGTCGTGCTGGTTTGTTGCCGCAGAACACAATACGTGTGACGACAGCGTGCTCTGGTATGACCTCGAGTTGGTACCACCCGGATTTCAGGAGGCGCTTGATACGCTGCTCGGCCAGCTCGCCGAGGCGTGCCGTGCCCATGCCGCCGAGCGCTGTCGTCGTCTGGCCTCGGCGCCGCCTGGCGTTTCGCCGTGGCAGGGTTTTCAGCATGTGCACGGGCGCGCCAATGATATTTCGCAGGCGCGCCCGGAGTTGGGACATGCGACCAATGCCGCCGCCTTCATTGGTCGCCGCGAGATGAGTCGCGGTCTGTTTCTCGATCGCCGCGTCTTCCTGATTTCCTATGATCCGCTGCGCGATGCCGAGGGCACCATCGTCGAGCAAATACTTCTGGCGGCCGGCCCGGTCGGTGCCGGCATTGCGCTTGAGTATTATTTTTCGACGGTGGATAACGAACATTTTGGTTGTGGCTCAAAAATCACCCACAACATCACCGGCCTCTTCGGCGTTATGGAAGGCGCCGATTCCGATCTGCGTACTGGCCTGCCCTGGCAGATGGTTGAAATCCATGAGCCGATGCGCCTGCTGGTCGTCGTCGAGCAAACGCCTGACGTACTGACGGCTATCCTTGCCCGGCAGCCTGCCTTGCAGGAGTTGATCGGCAATGCCTGGATAATATTGGCGGCCAAAGACCCGTCGACCGCAACAATTCACCAATATTGCCCGCGCCGTGGCTGGTTGCCGTGGTCAGGGCCGACTGTGCTGCCGCAGGTGGCGCGTTCGCGCGACTGGTTTGCCGGTAGTTGCGAACCTTTGGCACCTGCCTTGTTACTGGGGGCCGCCTGATGATCGAAGTGCTGCGTCATTTTCCCGACTGGGTCTGGCTGGTGCCGGGGCTGCCACTTCTGGCGCTGAGCATTACCAGCGCCCGTGCCTTGCTCGGGCGCACCCATGGCGATGCGGCTGAACCACTGACGGCCCGGCTTTCATCGCTCGCTGCACTGGGTAGCCTGATGGTCTTGCTGGCTATCGACCTGCTTGCCCTACTCGATGGACTACCTGGCCACCGCGTGCTGGCCCAGTGGTTTGCCGGAAGCGGCTGGCAGGGCAGCTTCTCCTACCTGATGGACGAACTCTCACTCAGCCTGGCCACCCTGGTTGCCTTGATCGGCTGGCTGGTCATGCGCTTTTCGGCTAACTACCTGCATCGCGAGGCGGGATTTCACCGTTTCTTCATCATTCTTTCCTTCTTCCTGGCCGGCATCCAGCTGGTGCTGCTCGCCGGCAACGGGCTGCTCGCCTTTGTCGGCTGGGAAATGTGCGGCATGTCCTCCTTCCTGCTCATCGGCTATGCCTGGCAGCGGCCGGTGGCGACCGGCAATGCCTTGTTCGCCTTTGTCACCAATCGTGGTGGTGATGCCGGCTTCCTGCTGGCCTTGGGCTTGGCCGCCAACTGGCTGGGCAGTTTCGAGTGGCATGTGATCAATCAGCCGGGCGCGCTGACGCTGGTCAATGCGCACCTGCTGGTGCTGGGTTTTGTCATTGCCGCCCTGGCCAAGTCGGCGCAACTGCCATTCACGCCATGGATCGCCCGGGCGCTGGAGGGGCCAACGCCATCATCTGCCATTTTCTACGGTGCGGTGATGGTCCATGCCGGTGTTTATTTGCTGCTGCGCATCTCGCCATTGCTGGCTCAGGTGCCGGATGTAATGATGGTGCTGGCTGCAGTTGGTCTGTTTACTGCCATCTATGCCTGGTTGTGTGGCCTGGTGCAGACCGATGTGAAATCAGCTTTGATCTTTGCCACGGTGTTTCAGGTGGCGCTGATGGTGGTGGCCATTGGCTGCGGCTGGACAACACTGGCGGCGTTCCATCTGGGTCTGCATGCCGCATGGCGCACCTGGCAGTTTTTACTGGCCCCTTCGTGGCTGGCCTTGACCCACGCGCGCCCGGCGCCGGCCCCGCGTTGGCTGCGCCAGCACCAATGGTTGTACACCGCAGCCATGCAACGTTTCTGGCTCGACAAGCTGGCGATTGGCTTGCTGGTCAAGCCAACGCTGTCGTTTTCCCAGGATGTGCGGGGTCTCGAAGAAAACTTCATCGACCGCCTGCTCGGTGAGCCGGGCAAAGGCAAGCCGGTGCACGCCGAGCGGCCGTTGGTGGTTGCTGACGGCCTGCCAGGGCTGGCCCTGGCCAAGCTTTCCGAAATGCTGGAGCGACTGGAAAATCACCTGTTGTTGCGCGGTCGGGGCGGGGTGGCCGAACAATTGCTGCACCGCGCCGGACATTACCTGCGGGTTGTCGAAAATCTGCTGGAGCAGCCGCGTTATCTGATGATGGCGGTGATGGCGACGTTTGTGGTGATTCTCTGATGCTCGCCTTCTCGGAACTTTTCTGGAGCCAACAGAGCAGCATTCCCTTGCTGCTCATCCTGCAATTACTGCCGCTGTTCGGTGCCGCCGTCGTGCTGCTCCTCGGTGAGCGACCGAGCGCCGTGCGTGCCGGCAAGATATTTGCGCTGGCCGAGCTCTTTCTCTGCATCTTTGCCATCAGCCGCATCAACCCGACTTTGCCTGCGCTGCAACTGGCCGAGCGCTTTGAACCGCTGGCCTATCATGTTGCGGTCGACGGCCTGAGCATGGTCTTTTTATTGCTCAGCGCCCTCCTTACTTTTTTGATGACCTTGTATGGCATGAGCCGCGGCATGATCTCGCCGGGTCGTTTATTTGCCGTGCTACTGGTCGCCGAGGCGGGGCTGGTCGGTATGCTGGTGACGCTCAATGTTGCCTGGTTCGCCGCCTTTTCGGCGCTTGAGTTGTGGGCGGTTGCCTTCCTGTTAAGGCGCTGGGCCTCATCGCGCGCCGAGATTCAGGCACTGGCCCGTTTTGTTCAATATCAAGCCTTCGGCTGGGTGCTTTTTGCCGCCGGTTGTCTGGTACTCGGCTGGAGCCACGCGGATGCCACCGGCGGACGCTGGAGTTTCGACCTTTTCGACTTGGCGCAAACACTGCCGGTCGAAACTTATCAAACGGTGGCTTTCTACCTGTTGTTCTACGGGCTGGCCGTGCGCACCCCGCTTTTTCCATTGCATGGCTGGCTACCCAATATGGCGCAGCATGGCTTGATTGCCGTCGCGCCGGCGCTGATGGTCGGCGTCAAAGTCGGCATCTACGGCATGTTGCGCTTCATGCTGCCTCTGACGCCGACCGCTGTCCAATACTGGCAACCATATGTTGTCGGCTTTGCCATGGCCGGCGTTTTCTTCACTGCAGCACTGGCCTTTCAGCAGACCAATTTGCGTCGCCTGCTGGCCTTTGCCGTGGTCAGTCATACCAGCCTGCTGGTGATTGGTGTTTTCAGCCTGCATGAATCCGGTATTCAGGGCGCAGTGTTGCTGGCTGCCAACTTCGGGCTGGCGGTGACCGGCATGTGGTTCATCGTCGGTTTTGTTTTCCGGCGTACCGGGACCACCGAGTTGAATGAACTTTCCGGCCTTTTCGAACGCATTCCCTTCCTTGCCATCGCCTTCCTCAGTTTCGGTCTGGCCATCGTCGGCATGCCCGGCACGCCAGGATTTGATGCCGCTCACCTGATTCTTGAAGCCTCGATCGACAGTTTTGGTGCGCTGTCTACCGTTGCCACCGCACTGGGCAACGTCGCCGCCGCCGGCTTCCTGTTATGGGCCTTTCAGCGTGCTTTTCTCAGTCAGGCCAAGCAGGGCGGTCACGATGTCGATCAAACGCAGCCGATGGAATATCTGGTCTGCGGCATCGCCCTCGCCGCCATGCTGGCCATCGGTTTTTTTACCGAACCCTGGCTGTATCTGACCGAAACGGCAAGCCAGACGATGGCAGCGAGATTTCACCGATGAGCCTCCCGCTACTCTCACTGCTGATCTTTACGCCGCTGGCCGGGGCGCTCCTGCTCTGGTTGCTGCCGGAGCGCAGCGCCCGCTATCTGACGGCCGCCATCATGCTGGCCACGTTGGCGGCAGCGGCAGCGGTCATCGTCGCTTATGACCCGGCTGCCGCACGCTTCCAGTTGCTGGAGCGAATGTCGTGGATACCCAGCCTCAATGTGTATTACCTGGTTGCGGTCGACGGCCTGTCGGTGCTCTTTTTGCCGGCAACGGCATTGCTTTTCCTGGGTTCGCTGGTGGCCAGCTGGAATTCGGTGAGTGACGCGCCACGCTTCCATTACAGCCTGCTATTGCTTTTTCAGACCTGTACGCTGGGGATTTTTTGTGCCCTCGACAGCATCCTGTTTTTCGTTTTCTGGGAACTGACCTTGATCCCGCTCTATTTCCTGCTCGGGCGCTGGGGTGTGGTCAGCGGTTGCCAGCGGGTGGCAGCCAGATACGTCTTGATCATGCTGGCGGCGGGTGTCCCTCTGCTGCTTGCATTCGTGATTATTGCCGGGGCGCAGGCGGTGCCGACTTTCGACCTGATGCTCCTGCTGGCCAGCCCTTTGCCACGCGAAACGCAGACTGCGGTGTTTTTGCTCTGCCTGATCGGTTTTGGCGTCAAGGTACCGCTGGTGCCGCTGCACACCTGGCTACCGCAGTTTTCCCTGGCGGCTCCGGGCTCGCTGACCGCACTGCTGGTTGGCCTCAAGCTCGGTGCCTACGGGCTGATCCGTTTCGCCATTCCGCTGGCTCCCGATGTCGCCGCTGAGCTGCACTGGTTGCTCGCCGGTTTCGGTACATTGACCCTGCTTTACGGTGGCGTGGGGCTGCTGGCACAAAGCAACCTGCGTGTTGCCCTGGCCTATGCCAGCATTTGCCATGTCGGTCTGGCTGTCCTTGGCCTTGCCGCATTTACTGCGCAGGCGGTACAGGGTGCCGTTGCCCTGCTGCTTAGTTTTTCGGTCGCCACCGGGGGCGCTTTGTTGCTACTGGAATTTCTCCGCCAGCGCACCGGCTCAACAGATGTGCACAGTCTGGGTGGTGCCGCCAAAACCATGCCCTTGCTCGCCAGCGGTCTGTTTGTCTGCGGCATGGCAGGTGTTGGCATGCCGGGCACCAGCAGCTTTCCCGGTGAATTCCTGCTCATTCTTGCCGCGCTGGAAAGCCATACCGGTGCCGGCATGGCTGCCTTGTTCGGTCTGGCGATTGCTGCGGGCGGCTTCCTCGCGCTCTATCGCAAGGCATTTTTCGGTCCGGTAACTCGCGCCGAGGTAGCCGACGCCCGCGATCTGCGTCCGCGAGAATGGGCCGTGCTGGTTGTGATTATCGCCCTGATCGCCAGTATCGGGCTTTACCCGATTCCCTGGCTGGAAATCGTCAGGCCGTCAGCAGAGGCTTGGGCGGCGGGGCTGGCTCGGTAAGGCAGGAGTACAGTCGTGGACTTTTTCGGTGAATTTACATTAACTGTGCAAATAACTTACTCGGTTAACTTATGAGATCCCCTGTCAAGCTACTGTCATCGATTTGTTGGGCACTAGGTGGTGTGCTGATCCTTGCTGCGTGTAATTTGATTCCGGAAAGAAAAGCACCGGAAATCTGGATTACTGGTTACACCTGCTGCAATCTTCGGCATTATCGTGGCACGAACCAGATTAGCGATGGGAACTATTCGGATGGCGTTGTGATTCCAGCCGGTTCGCCCATACGAATATTCAAACCTGGTTTTTCTGGTTATCGCGCCGATGCGGAAATTTCTGGTAATCGTTATGTGCTGACACAGGATTACGCCAGATCGATCGAGAGTTTTGAAGTGTGGGCCCGGCGCATAGCCGTCGCCGAGAGTCCCAAACGGAAAATGGCCAAATGGCCGGTCAAAGTGCAAGGCGCGGTAGAGTCCGGGCAGGTCATGGTTGGCATGACCAAGGAGCAGGTTTTAATCGCGCTTGGATATCCGCTAAAAACAGCAACGCCGAACTTGAATAACAATCCTTGGCGCTACTGGAACTCCAGCTTCAGTAAATACGATGTCTATTGGCAGAGTGGCATGGTCAGCAAGATTGCCAACGCGACAGCGCAGACTAGCGCTGTGGCACCTGGAGCGGTGAGGCAGTAAGTCAGTCGGATAGTTAAAGGGTGATCGTCAAATTACCCGCTCCATCAAACTTTCTTCACAAACTCCGACTTCAACTGCATGGCGCCAATGCCGTCGATTTTGCAGTCGATATCGTGATCGCCATCGACCAGACGGATGTTCTTGACCTTGGTGCCAACCTTGACGA
>CAXYZX010000017.1:0-25418 GCA_964293845.1 uncultured Dechloromonas sp. | reverse complement strand
AAGCAGCGATGGACCTCAAACTGCTGATCGAGCAAATGCGCGAACAGATCCAGAACCTGGAATAAGGAGTAAACGTGGCCGAGAACCTGCTGCACGGCGTTCCGGCAAAGAGTCTTTCGCCGCGCGCGTTCGGTTGGCAATTGGCTGGCGGCTGGTTGATCATCAATCTCTGCGTTTGCGGGTTGATTGCTGCCTATCTGGTAAATAGCCAGCAACACTTTGAGGATGCGGCGCGGCAGTCGGTAGAAACGCTGGCTCAGGTTCTCGAGGGCGATATCGCCGCCTCGCTGGAAAAGGTCGACACCCTGCTGCAAGTTTCCGTTGATGAGTTTCAACGGCAACTGGCGACGGGAAAATTCGCCAATGCGGCCATGGAGGAGTTTCTTGAACGCCAGCGCTTGCGGCAAAAACTGATCACTGTGCTGGTTGCCTATGACGCCGAGGGCAACGCAATTTTCGGCACACAGGGCAAGTCGGGGCCGGGTACCAGCAACCGGGATCGCGACTATTTCATCCACCTGCGTGACCATCAGGATGACAAACCAGTCATTACCAAGCCGTTGTTTGGGCGGGTCAGCGGCCAGTGGGTGATCATCATGGCGCGCCGGGTGCAGGATGCCAGCGGCCAGTTTGCCGGCGTCGTGGTCGCCGGACTGGCGCTGGAAAACTTTGAAAAACGCTTCGCCAACATCAATCTTGGCACAAATGGATCAATTGCCATCCGCGATGCAAACTACGGTGTCATCGTGCGCCATCCGCCAGCGGAGAAGATTGCTGGCTATGGCGCGACCAATATTTCCGACGAGTTTCGCGAAGCGTTGACAACCAGCCCCGGCGCCGGCCTCTATATCTCAGGCGCGACCAGCATCGATGGCATCCGCCGCCTGCACGCCTATCGCTTTAATCCGGAATTCCGCTTTTACATCAACGTTGGCAAGGCGCGCGACGAGTACCTCGCCCCGTGGTGGCGTCAACGTAATATTGCCCTTGCCGTAGCGCTCGCCTTCATGCTGTTCAGTGCCCTCGCGTTTTACCAAACCCATCGCTACGCCAGCCGCATGGCTGAGCGCGAGCGTTTCCTGCGCACCATTTTCGACACCTCCGACGGCGCCATTTTCTTTGTCGACCCTGGCGGGCGGATTACCCACGCCAATGAGCGCATGGCGGCAATGTGGGGCTACCCGCTAGCGGAACTGATTGGTGCCGAATACGTCATGCTGGTCCATCCCGATGAGCGCGAAGTCGGTCGCCAGCGCATGACAAAACTGATGGCCAGCGAAATTCCGTTCGTACGCAATGAGCGCGAATATGTACGCCAGGATGGCAGTGTGTTCTGGGGCTTTCTCTGCGGCCGGCAATTGCGCGATGAACGCGGAAAATTTATCGGCCTGGTTGGCCTGATCGCCGATGTCAGCGATCAGAAAAAGGCGCTGACCGAGCTGCAGCAGTATCGTGAGCACCTTGAAGAACTGGTCACCCAACGTACTGGCGAGCTTGAACTGGCAAAAGAGGCCGCCGAAGCCGCGAGCAAGGCCAAGAGTACTTTTCTGGCCAACATGAGCCACGAAATTCGCACCCCAATGAACGCCATCGTCGGCCTTACCCACCTGTTGCGTCGTGATCAGATCACGCCGCAACAGGCCGACCGCCTGGGAAAAATATCCGGTGCAGCCGATCACCTGCTATCCATCCTCAACGACATCCTGGATATCTCCAAGATCGAGTCTGGCAAGCTGGTCCTGGAAGCAGCCAGTTTCCGCACGGTGGACCTCGTCGCAGACCTCGTCAGCCTCACTGCCAATGCAGCCGAAGCCAAAGGCCTCAGTTTGCGGACCCAGATGGGCAGCCTGCCGCCTCTATTATTCGGTGACCGCTTGCGCCTGTGTCAGGCGCTGATGAATTACCTTGGCAACGCCATCAAATTTACCGAGAGCGGCAGCATCAGCTTGCGCGCCTCGGTAATTGAGGAAGACGAGAGCGGCTTGCTGGCACGCTTTGAAATCCAGGATACCGGCATCGGCATCGAGCCCGAGGTGGTTCAGCGTCTGTTCAACACCTTCGAGCAAGCCGATAAATCAACCACCCGCAAGTACGGAGGCACCGGACTCGGGCTGGCCATCACGCGGCGCCTCGCTGAATTGATGGGTGGCGAAGCCGGCGTTGAAACATTACCTGGCAGCGGTAGCACTTTCTGGCTCAGTGCGCGCCTGCAGCGCGCGCTGCCCGGCAGCCTGCCGGCCCCCGAAACACCGGGAAGCGGGCTACCCGAAGACAAACTGAATACGCCACACTACGCCGCGATGAGCCTGTTGCTGGTTGAGGATGACCGCATCAATCAGGAGGTCGCGATGGATTTACTACAAGATATCGCCGGCCTCAACCTGACCCTGGCCGAAAATGGATTGGTTGCGGTCGACCTTGCAAAACAGCAAAATTTTGACCTGATCCTGATGGATCTGCTGATGCCCTTCATGGGCGGGCTGCAGGCGACGCGCGAAATCCGCAAGCTGCCGGCCTATGCCAGCACACCGATTATCGCCATGACCGCCAATGCCTTCGATGAAGATAGGGACGGCTGTGCCGAAGTGGGCATGAATGACCACATTCCCAAACCGGTCGACCCTGACCAGCTTTTCAACACCTTGCTCAAGTGGTTGCCACCTGAGTCTCCGGAGAATGCCTGATGTCAGGAAACCTTTATGTCGTTGCCGCCCCATCGGGTGCTGGCAAAACAACCCTGGTCCGCCTGCTGCTCAAGGATGAGCCCGACGTCCATCTGTCCATTTCATCAACCACCCGTCCGCCACGGGTCGGCGAAGAGGATGGCCGCGAATACCACTTTGTGGCCGTTTCCGACTTTCGCGCCATGATAGAGCGCAGCGAATTCCTGGAATGGGCGGAGGTTCATGGCAATTTTTACGGCACCTCGAAAAAATGGATTGCCGATCAACTCGCCAAAGGTGCCGATGTCCTGCTTGAAATCGACTGGCAGGGCGCCCAGCAGGTACGTTCCGTCTTCCCCGGAGCGATCGGCATCTTCATCCTGCCGCCCTCGCTGGACGAGCTGGAACGTCGCCTGACCGGGCGTGGAACCGATAGCAGCGAGGTCATCGGGCGCCGCCTTGCCGCAGCGCAAGCCGAGATGCGCCATGTCGGTGAATTCGACTATGTTATTATTAACGACAGTCTGGAGCAGGCGCTGACCGATTTGCGCTCCGTGGTCAGGGCCTCTGGTCTGCGCTGCGGTGTTCAGCGAGTTCGCCACGCTGCCTTGTTTTCGCGTTTGATCTAATTTAAAAGTCTTGAGGTTTGTATGGCTCGCGTTACCGTTGATGATTGCCTGAAAAGAATCCCTAACCGTTTCCAGATGACTCTGGCCGCGGCTCACCGTGCCCGTCAGCTGGCCAATGGCGCCACGCCGCTGGTTGATGCTGAAAAGCACAAGCCCACCGTGGTCGCCCTGCGCGAAATGGCGCTTGGCAAAATCGGCGTTGAAGTACTCGCCAAAAGTCTGGCCTGAGGCCGGGGCGGTGAAGTCTGATGGATTCTGCGCCGTCGTCTCTACCGCCAGCAACTGAGGAACCCGCCTACCGGGTTTTCCTCGATAGTCTCGACTATCTAAGTTCTGAAGAAATCGCCCGCATCGAGGAGGCTTATGTCTACTCGGCGGAAAAGCATGCGAACCAGAAACGCATGTCGGGCGAAGCCTACATTACCCATCCGCTGGCTGTGGCCGGCGCAGTCGTTGAATGGCGCATGGACAGCGATGCAATTATGGCCGCCCTGCTCCATGACGTACTGGAAGACACCGGTACCACCAAACGCGAACTGAGCGACAAGTTCGGGCGCGAGGTCGCCGAACTGGTCGATGGCCTGTCCAAACTGGACAAAATGGAGTTTGCCTCCTACCAGGAAGCGCAGGCCGAAAATTTCCGCAAGATGTTGATGGCAATGGCGCGCGACCTGCGCGTCGTGCTGATCAAGCTCGCCGACCGCCAGCACAATCTGCAAACCATGTCGGCGATGCGGCCCGACAAGCAGCGCCGCATCGCCACCGAAACCCTGGACATCTACGCACCGATTGCGCTGCGCCTCGGGCTGAACAAACTCTACCGCGAACTGCAGGACATCTCGTTTCGCCTGATTTACCCACGGCGTGCTGAAATTCTGGCCCGCGCCATGAAAGCGGCACGCGGCAATCGCCATGAGTTGCTGTCAAAGATTCTGGAAGGCATCAAGGGCAAGCTGACCGGCTCCGGTCTCAAGTCCCATGTTTTTGGCCGCGAAAAAAGCCTTTATTCAATCTACCGCAAGATGAAGGAAAAGAGCCTTTCCTTCTCACAAGTACTCGATATTTACGGTTTCCGTGTGGTTGTGGAAAACGTACCTGCCTGCTATCTGGCGCTCGGCTCACTGCACAGCCTGTTCAAGCCGGTGCCCGGCAAGTTCAAGGACTACATCGCGATTCCCAAGGCCAATGGCTATCAGTCGCTGCACACCACCTTGATCGGCCCTTACGGCACACCGGTCGAAGTTCAGATCCGTACCGAGGAAATGCACCACGTTGCCCAGGATGGCGTGGCGGCGCACTGGCTCTACAAGGATGTTGAGGAAAGCGGTGCGGACCTGCAGATTCGCACGCATAAATGGCTACAGTCGCTACTCGAAATGCAGAGCAACGACTCCGCCGAGTTCTTCGAGAACGTCAAGATTGATCTCTTCCCGGATGAGGTTTATATCTTTACGCCCAAGGGCAAGATCATGGCCCAGCCGCGCGGCACGACGGTAGTCGACTTTGCCTACGCGGTGCATACAGACGTTGGCCATCATTGCTCGGCAGCACGCATCAATCACGAACTGGCTCCGCTGCGTACCGAGTTGCGCAATGGTGACATGGTCGAAATCATCACCTCGCCCAAAGCCACGCCCAATCCGATCTGGCTGACTTACGTCAAGACTGGGCGTGCGCGCAGCAAGATCCGCCATTTCCTGCGCACCATGCAACATGAAGAGTCAGCTCGCCTTGGTGAGCGCCTGCTGCGCCAGGAGTTGCTGACCTTGGGCGTGGTACCAATTTCGATTCCGGCCGAAGCCTGGGATCAGTTGGTCAAGGCTGGCGGACAGAAATCAATCGAAGAGCTTTACACCGATATCGGCCTCGGCAAACGCCTGCCTTCTGTCGTCGCCCGCCGCCTGCTGGCCCGCGAAGACATGGCGGCCGACACGCCGAGCAACATGACCTTGGCCATCCACGGTACCGAGGGCATGGCAATCCAGTTGGCGCACTGCTGCCAGCCGATCCCCGGCGACCCGATCATTGGTTCGATCAAGAAAGGCAGCGGGCTGGTCATTCATACCCATGATTGCCCGACAATACGCAAATCGCGCTCATCCGAGCCACAGAAATGGATTGATGTGGAATGGGAGCCGGAAGATGGCAAGCTGTTCGATATCCGCATCCGTGTTGAAGTGAAGAACACCCGCGGCGTGCTGGCTCAAGTCGCTTCCGCCATCGCCGAAGCCGGCTCAAACATTGAGCATGTTTCAATGGATGCCGACCCCGAACACCTGTTTACGCTGCTCCGCTTCACCATACAGGTGGCCCACCGCAATCATCTGGCCAACGTCATGCGCGGCATGCGTCATATCCCCGAAGTCACCCGCATCGTCCGGGAACGCGGAGGCGAGGTTTGAAAGTATTGGTGCTGGGCGCCGGCGTCATCGGCACAACAAGCGCCTGGTATCTGGCCCGTAGCGGGCACGACGTAACGGTTGTCGACCGTCAGCCGCTCGTCGGCAATGAAACCAGCTTTGCCAATGGTGGCCAGATTTCTGTCTCGCATGCCGAACCCTGGGCCAACCCGCATGTTTTGCCACGCGTCATCAGATGGTTAGGCCGTGAAGATGCTCCACTACGCTGGCGCTGGCGCGCCGATCCAGCGCAGCTTGCCTGGGGCTTGCGCTTTCTTGGCGAATGCCTGCCCTGGCGCACCCGCCACAACATTGCCGCTATCGTCGCTCTCGCCCTGTATAGCAGGCAACAGCTACAAGCCCTGCGCCAGGAGCTGAGCTTGCAATACGATCATCTCGAACGCGGCATCCTGCACATTTACACTGACCACGACGAATTCAAACTGGCGATCGCCGCCTCCAAGGTAATGCGGGAATTTGGACTGGACCGCACCACGGTCGATAGCAATCAATGCCTGGAAATCGAACCGGCGCTGACCGGTGCCAAGCACTTGCTGGTCGGCGGCGACTACACGCGATCCGACGAATCGGGCGATGCGCACAAATTCACCAGCACTTTGGCCGAGCGCGCCAGGGCAGCCGGTGTCAATTTTCGCCTCAATTTGACCGTTGACCGCATCACGCCAGCCGGTGCCAAGATTGCCGGCATTCTGGCGCACGGTACGGGCGGTTCGGAGCTACTGACTGCCGACGCTTACGTACTGGCCCTCGGCAGCTATTCTCCGCTACTGCTGCAGCCGCTCGGCATTGGTCTGCCGGTCTATCCGGCCAAAGGATACTCGGCGACACTGGACCTTCCCGACGGGGCCGGCGCCCCCAGTGTCAGCCTGACCGATGACGAGCGCAAAATCGTTTTTTCGCGCCTGGGCAACCGGCTGCGGATCGCCGGCACCGCCGAATTCAATGGTTACAATCTGGATCTCAACCCAGTACGCTGCGCCGCACTGATGCAACGCACCCAAGAACTTTTTCCCAGCCTGAAAACCATCGGCGAACCACAGTTCTGGTGCGGCCTGCGTCCGGCGACGCCGTCCAATCTGCCTTTCATCGGCCGTAGTCGCTACAGCAACCTGTGGCTAAACACCGGCCACGGCACGCTGGGCTGGACCATGTCCTGCGGCTCGGGCGCAGCCCTCGCCGACCTGATCAACGGCAAGCGCCCGGAGCCTGACTTTCCCTTTCTGTGATGCTGATCGACACACACTGCCACCTCGACGCAGCGGAGTTTGACGCTGATCGCGATGCCGTGCATGTGGCGGCCGTGGCAGCCGGTGTTCGGCAGATCGTCATACCGGCTGTTGCGGTCAACGGCTTTAAAGCACTGAAAATTTGTGTTGCACGCTATCCTGGCTGCGTCGCCGCCTATGGCCTGCACCCGCTATGCCTCATGCAGGCGGGAGAAGGTGACATTGCCACGCTGAGAGACTGGATAATTGCAGAGAATCCAGTGGCGGTCGGCGAGATCGGCCTCGACCATTACCTAGCCGATATCGATCGCACCCGGCAAGAATGGTTTTTTATCGAACAATTGAAGATAGCCAGAGAGTTCAATCTCCCGGTAATTCTGCACGTCAGGCAGGCAATTGATCCGGTACTCAAACAGTTACGACGTTTCAAACCCAAAGGCGGCATCGCCCACGCCTTCAATGGCAGCCGGCAACAGGCCGATGAATTCATCAAGCTCGGTTTCAAGTTGGGCTTTGGCGGAGCAATGACTTACCGTGGCTCAACGCGGATTCGAGAATTGGCCTCAAGCTTGCCTCTGGAATCCCTCGTTCTCGAAACCGATGCGCCGGACATTCCTCCGGCCTGGCTCAACCGGGGGCGAAATGCGCCGGCAGAACTGGCGCGCATCGCGACGGTGCTGGCCGATTTGCGTGGCATACCACTCGCCGAGGTGACGGCGGCTACGACCGCCAATGCAGTTGCGACGTTTCCTGCGCTGCTGCGCTAAAACGCTCGACAATTTCGGCCAGTGCAGCAGCAGGCTGCGGCCGTGCCAGCAGATAACCTTGCAGATGATTTGTCCCGATCGCCAGTAAATGGGCGCGCTGATCCTCAGTTTCAACGCCCTCGGCGACCGTTTCGATATTTAATCCATCAGCCAGCATGACCATTGCCTGAACAACGTAAAGGCTTTCCGATTGCTCATGCAGGCGGGCAACAAAACTCTGGTCTATCTTCAGGACGTCGACAGGAAAATCAGCCAGATACTTGAGCGATGAATAGCCTGTTCCAAAGTCGTCGATGGCAATCCGAATACCTTGCTCACGCAATTCCTTGAAAATGGCAAAGGTATGTTCCGTATCCTCGGTCAGCAGGCTCTCGGTCAGCTCAATTTCAAGTTGCGACGGGTTGATGCCATGGCGTCTGACAGTATCCATTACGCGCCCGGCAAATCCCTCACCACGCAACTGACGAGCCGACACATTGACCGCCACTCGAGGAATCGCCACACCATCGGCTTGCCAGCACAGAAGCTGACGACAGGCTTCATTCAGGCACCAATCGCCAATATCCTCAATCAGACTGCTCTGCTCGGCAAGTGCGATGAAGCGTCCGGGCGGCAGGAGACCCAGTGTCGGGTTCTGCCAGCGAACCAGCGCCTCGACACCACTGATCAGCCCTGTCCCGCCATCAATCTGGGGCTGGTAGTACAAAACCAATTCATTGCGTTCAATCGCATGGCGCAAGCCCATTTCAATATCAAGATCATCATTGACCTCCTCCGCCAGCGGGTCAAAAACACTCATCGTATTGCGGCCAGCGTGTTTGGCAGCATAGAGCGCGACGTCTGCGTTACGCAGCAACTCCTCGCTACTGCTTCCGTGTTCAGGGCATATCGCCACCCCGATGCTGGTACTGGCAAACAATTCGCGACCAGCGACCGACAAGGCAGCTTTCAACGCGAGCAACACTTTGCGCCCGATAAGCAGTGCGTCCTCCGAACCGCTGATCTCCGGCACCAGCAAGGCGAACTCATCGCCACCGAAACGCGCCAGCGTATCGCAGTCACGAACGCTGGACTGCAGACGCAGTGCAACCTCCTTGAGCAATAAATCACCGGCCATATGACCCAGTGTGTCGTTAACCACTTTGAAGCGATCCAGATCAAGCATCAGGACGGCGAGCGGACGATGATTGCGCTGCGACTGGCGCAGAGCCATATCCAGACGATCGCAGAAAAGCCGGCGATTGGCCAGCCCGGTCAGCGGGTCATGGTAGGCGAGATGGTGAATGAAGGCTTCCGTTTCCTTGCGCGCCGAGACATCGCTGAACAATCCAACGTACTGTTGAGCGCCACCATTGCTGTCACGCAAGGCCGAGATCGACAGCCATTCGGTGTACAACTCGCCATTCTTGCGCCGGTTGATGACTTCCCCCTGCCAACTACCCTTCTCGTGCATAGCCTGCCACATGGCGCCGTAGAACTCTGCGCTGTGTTGCCCCGAGTGCAACAATTCGCCAGGGCTACGACCGAGCGCCTCGCTTTCACGGAAGCCGGTAATGTTGCTGAAGGCGGGGTTAACCGACTGAATAAGCCCGCGCTCGTCAGTAATCACTACCGCCTCGGCCAGGCTTTCAAAAACATGAGCCGCCAGATGGAGGCGTGCTTCGGTACGACGGGTTTCAGTCAGATCACGTAGCGACAGTACGTAACCCCCAGCTGTCCCACCCTCAGTCTCGGGGAGCGAACCACCCAGGAAGGCCACCGGCAAGCGAGCAGTTTTCGCATGGAGCCAACCTTCGCCATTAAAACGTTCGCCGGCAGCGACAGCCGCCATAAGGGAGGCGTTGGCATCCGTCAGATTGCCAGAAAAAAGCACCTGGGCAATGGTCTGGCCATGCAAACCATCCTCAGCCTGGCCAATCATCTCCTCGGCGCGCTGATTGATGAAACTCAAGCGTGAGTCACTATCAAAGGCAACTATGCCTTCACCCAGGTTGTCGGCAATATTATCGAGCAGTTCGTGGCTACGTTCCAGTTCGTGCAAAGTTGCACGCAGCCTGTCCAGTGTAAAAACCACCAGCGCAACCAGAAACAGGGCAAAAGCGGCCAGCCCCCAGCGATAGTAGGCGGCAATACGGACGGCCTGGGTATGTGCCTCGGCATACTGTCGATTGGCAGCAAGAAGCTCTAGACTGAAAGGAGAGTCAAGTAATTGCTGCGAGACGCTTTGCAGATCACGAAAATTGGCAAGGATGGTCGAGCCATGCATGACCAGCATTTTGCCCTGCAGCTGATCGGCTACCGGCCAGCCGACAACATCCTGATCAAGTTGGTATAGCGCACCAACAAGGAGCGGCAGCGTGTCGTTACCCCCCTTCATCAAAAATGCCATTAACCGCTGCGAGGTAAGAATGAGGCGCGGTGAAGGCTGTTTTCTACTGAGATCCTCAGCCAGATTGATGAAGTGGAATTGCGAGGTGTTGAACACCGCATGTATGCGCTTGAAACGATCAACGGCCTCTAGTTTCTCTACCCAACGGCTACTAGCCGCTGACAATTCAGCAGCGAGGGTCAGTTTAGCGAACTCATCCTGCAAGACTTTCAGACGCTGTTCGATGTCGTGGCTGGCATTGGTCAAGCCATCATAGTCAAGACGCTGCCCCTGACGTAACTTGAGGACTTCGAGATTGATCGATAGATCAAGCGCAACGAGTTCATTTACCAGCAACTCGACACGGGCACGACCACGACTATCGACTTCGTTGCCCAAATGGAAAAGTGTGGCAAGAATCAATAGTGCGCTGCTACCGACCATCCACAGCATCGGCAAACTCAACAGGCGGGCCGGCTTTTTCATGGTGCAGACCCACTATTCAGCGTGCCGAGGAACTGTACGATGTGCTCGATATCGTGTTCCGGCAGCTCCAGGCCAAGCTGGTAACGTCCCATCAGGCGTACCGCTTCGTCCAGAGTAAGCGCTGCGGCATTGTGAAAATATGGCGCAGTAAGTGCCACATTGCGCAGGCTGGGTACTTTGAAAAAGTGCTTGTCCTCTTCACGGCCGGTGACGTTAAAACGCCCCAAATCAGCCTTGGTACCGAGGCCCGGCGAAAAATACGGGGCCATGGTGCCAAAGCGCTGGAAAAGATTACCGCCAATGTTGATGCCTTGGTGACAACCCGCACAACCGTGTTTCTTGAATAACTGGTAACCAGTGACTTCCTCGTTGCTCAATGCATTATTGTCTCCACGCAACCAGCGGTCAAAACGGGCGGGACGCGCCAGAGAGCGTTCAAACTCGGCCAAGGCATCACGAATATTGGCGGGGGTCAAACTGTCGCGGTAAACGCGAGAAAACTGCTGTTTTATTTCATGATCACTGCCCAGTTTTTCGATAACCTGCGGCCAGGTAGACGCCATTTCTATCGGATTAACAACAGGCCCTCCCGCCTGCTCCTCAAGAGATCCAGCGCGCCCATCCCAAAATTGACGAAAATTGTAGGCGGCAGTAATCACGCTTGGCGAGTTAATACTGCCAACCTTGCCCCCCACGCCAATCGAGACCGGCAGGCCATCCGCCCCACCACGATCGAGCGGATGGCAACTAGCACAAGAGAGGCTGCTATCCGCGGAAAGACGCCTGTCGTGAAACAGCTGGCGTCCGAGTGCTACTTTGGCTGCGTCAAGAACCTGCGGTTCCGACATCGGCCGAATTGGCTCATTCGGCAGAGCGGAAGGAAGTTCAAGCATCCTCGCCGAATACGATATCTGGCCAAGGCTGGCGCCTTCGGTTTGCGGCTTAACAAAAACCCAAAGCCCCCAGCCCAATAGGCAAAGGACGAGGAGGAAATAAAGACGGGATTTGAGTAGGTTCACGAGTTGGATTAAGCATGCGTAACGCTTACTTTAGTTAATATTCCCGAGCGGCGCTTAAACTTTTGACCTAAGTCAACATAACATCAAAAACTGCAGGGTTATTCCCAGTATTTGACTTGAGTTAAAACATTGGGGCGACGCGGCGCGTAGATTGTTTGAGCTGACATTTAACTGACTACGGGTTATTAAACATGCAGGCTTCCAGCGGACTCAATATCACCAGCATCATTCTTGGCGTTGCGCCGAAAGATGCAGCGGAAGTCAGCGCGCAACTGAAAGCAATCGAGGGTGTGGAAGTCCACGCCATTGCCGAAGATGGCCGGATGATCGTCACGATCGAATCCGGCGACGAGGATAACACCAGCAATACCTTTGAGATGATCCGCCAGTTGCCGGGAGTGATTTCGGCTGCGCTGGTGTATCACCAGTATGAATCTGATCCAGATGAGGAGGCCTGAGATGATCGAAGTGAAACTTACCCGGCGTGATTTCATCAAGAGCAACGCAGTCGCGGCGGCAGCAACCGTCGCCGGCATCAGCGTGCCGAACGCCGTCATGGCGCAGCAAAAAGGCAGAGATGATGGCGTACGCTGGGACAAGGGCGTTTGTCGTTATTGCGGCACCGGCTGCGGTGTCTTGGTCGGTGTCAAGGAAGGCCGCATTGTGGCCACCCAGGGCGACCCCGATGCGCCGGTCAATCGCGGCCTCAACTGCATCAAGGGTTATTTCCTCTCGAAGATTCAATACGGCAAAGACCGCCTGATGTCGCCGATGTTGCGCATGAAGGACGGCAAGTACGACAAGAATGGCGACTTCAAGCCGATCACCTGGACCCAGGCGCTCGACATCATGGAAGAGAAGTGCAAGGCCGCGCTCAAAGAAGGCGGGCCGCGTAATATCGCCATGTTCGGTTCCGGCCAGTGGACGGTGTGGGAAGGCTACGCCGCAGCCAAATTGATGAAGGCCGGCTTCCGCACCAACAACCTCGACCCCAACGCCCGCCACTGCATGGCCTCAGCCGTTGCCGGCTTCATGCGCACCTTCGGCATCGACGAGCCGATGGGCTGCTATGACGACGCCGAGCACGCCGACGTTTTCGCGCTGTGGGGCTCGAACATGGCCGAGATGCACCCGATCCTCTGGTCGCGCATCACCGACCGCCGGCTCAGTGCCAAGAACGTCAAGGTGCATGTCCTATCGACCTTCAGTCATCGCTCCTGCGAACTGGCAGACAACACACTGATCTTCAAGCCACAGTCCGATCTGGCCATCCTCAACTACATCTGCAACCACATCATCCAGACTGGCGCGGTGAACAAGGAATTCGTCGCCAAACACGTCAAGTTCGCCAAGGGGGTGACCGACATCGGCTACGGCCTGCGTCCGAATCACCCGCTGGAAAAAGTGGCCATGAATAACGGCTACCCGGGCGAGGAAGGCAAGCCCAAAGGCAACCCGAACAACTCGACACCGATGACTTTCGACGAGTTCGCCGCCTTCGTCTCCGAATACACGCTGGACAAGGCACACGAGATTTCCGGCGTGCCCAAGGAAAATCTCGAAGCGCTGGCCAAGGCCTACGCCGACCCGAAGACCAAGGTCGTTTCCTACTGGACCATGGGCTTCAACCAGCACACCCGCGGCACTTGGGTGAACAACATGATCTACAACGTGCACCTGCTGGTCGGCAAGATTTCCGAGCCGGGCAACGGGCCGTTCTCGCTGACCGGTCAGCCGTCAGCCTGCGGTACGGCGCGCGAAGTCGGCACCTTTGCCCATCGCCTGCCGGCCGACATGGTCGTCATGAATCCGAAGCACCGCGAGCTGTCAGAAAAATTGTGGAAGCTGCCAGCCGGCACCATTCCCGAGTGGATCGGCCTGCACGCCGTGGCCCAGAGCCGCGCGCTGAAGGACGGAAAATTAGGCTTCTATTGGACGTCGACCACGAACAACATGCAGGCCGGGCCGAACGTCAATGAAGAGATTTATCCGGGCTGGCGCAATCCCAAGGCTTTCGTGGTGGTTTCCGATGTTTACCCGACGGTATCGGCGATGGCTTCCGACCTGATCCTGCCTTGCGCCATGTGGATGGAAAAGGAAGGCATGTACGGCAATGCCGAGCGCCGCGGCCAGATGTGGCGCCAGCAGGTCAAGGCGCCGGGCGAAGGCAGGTCTGATCTCTGGCAATACCTCGAATTCTCAAAGCGCTTCAAGATTGAGGAGGTCTGGCCGGCCGAGTTGCTCGACAAGAACCCTGAGTACAAGGGCAAGACCATGTACGACGTGCTGTTCGCCAACGGCCAGGTCAACAAGTTCGGGCTGGACGAGGTCGCCAAGGTCAACGCCCACGGCATCAAGGACTACATGAACGACGAGTCCAAGGCCTTCGGCTTCTACGTCCAGAAAGGCCTGTTCGAGGAATACGCCGCGTTCGGCCGTGGCAAGGCGCACGATCTGGCCAACTTCGACGTCTATCACAAGGCGCGCGGGCTGCGCTGGCCGGTGGTCGACGGCAAGGAGACGCTGTGGCGCTTCCGCGAGGGTTACGACACATATGTGCCGAAAGGCGAGGGCGTACGTTTTTATGGCTATCCGGACGGCAAGGCCATCGCTTTTGCTCTGCCCTACCAGCCGGCGGCCGAAATGCCCGATGCCGAATACGACCTGTGGCTATGCACCGGCCGCGTGCTCGAACACTGGCACACCGGCTCGATGACGCGTCGCGTTCCGGAGCTTTACAAGGCGATGCCGGACGCCGTGATCTACATGCACCCGGAAGATGCCAAGAAGCGCAGTCTGGCCCGCAATGACGTGGTCAAGGTAGCTACCCGGCGTGGCGAAATCCAGTTGCGGGTCGAAACCAAGGGGCGCAACAAACCGCCGCTCGGCCTGGTCTTCGTGCCTTTCTTCGATGAACATCGTCTGGTCAACAAGCTGACACTGGATGCGACCTGCCCGATCTCGAAAGAGACTGACTACAAGAAGTGTGCGTGCAAAGTGGTTAAGGCTTGAGGCAGCACTGACCAAATAAACAAATCAGGGAGTGCCGAAGCGGGTGGGGAAAAAGGGTAACCAGGGGGCCCCACCCGTAACGGCTGAACCTTATCAATAGCGAAAGTAATGAAACCAAACACCCCAAAAACTGGCGCCGCTCGTCGCCAATTCATTTTTGATTCAGCCAAGATGGTTTGTGGCGTGGGCATGCTCGGTCTTGGGCTGGGGCTCTACGCCAAACAATCGAAGGCCCTGCCGGCGCTTGCCCTGCGCCCGCCCGGCGCCTTACCGGAAGATGATTTTCTCGGCGCCTGCATCCGTTGCGGCATGTGCGTGCGCGACTGCCCCTATAACACCCTGGAATTGGCCAAGCCGGAAACTCCGGTCGCCACTGGTACCCCTTATTTCACCGGGCGCAACATTCCCTGTGAAATGTGCGAAGACATCCCCTGCATCAAGGCCTGTCCGACCAGCGCGCTGGATCACAGCCTGACCGATATCAACAAGGCCAAGATGGGCATCGCGGTTCTGATCGACCACGAAACCTGCCTCAATTTTCTCGGCCTGCGCTGCGACGTTTGCTACCGCGTCTGCCCGGTGATCGACAAAGCGATTACGCTCGACATGGTGCCCAACACGCGCACCGGCCGCCACGCCATGTTCCTGCCCACCGTGCATTCGGAACACTGCACCGGCTGCGGCAAATGTGAAAAATCCTGCGTGCTGGAAGAGGCTGCAATTCGTGTTCTGCCACCAAAACTTGCACAGGGTGCACTCGGCAAACACTATCGCATCGGCTGGGACGAGCAGAAAAAAGCTGGCCACTCGCTGATCGACGAATCGAAGATGCTCGACCTCCCGGATCGTCTACCGGAAGGCGCAACCTTACCCGGCCACTATGACCCGGCTAGCGGTCATACGGAATCAATGCGTGGCATGCCCGGCAGTGAAGCCGGCGCCATCCCCAGCCTGCCACCCGGACTGGGAGGCAAGCCATGAGCGCTACCAAAAACAAACGCATTGGCGCTGATGCGGTGGCCGAAAAGGGCTGGCTGGGCGCCCACAAATGGCTGATCCTGCGCCGCATTTCACAGTTTTCAATTCTCGCGCTGTTCCTAGTCGGCCCCTGGTTTGGCCAATGGATCGTCAAGGGTAACCTGGCCTACAGCTACACCCTCGGCGTTCTGCCGCTCACTGACCCTTACGTTGCCCTGCAATCGATGGTCACCGGCCATATGCCGGAAACGCTGGGCTTGATCGGCATGGCCATCGTTGTCGCCTTTTACCTGCTGGTCGGTGGTCGTGTCTATTGCAGTTGGGTCTGCCCGGTCAACATCGTTACCGATGCCGCCGGCTGGCTACGTGATCGCCTTGGCATCAAAGGCAGCGCCCACCTCGGGCGCAATACGCGCTACTGGATACTGGGCATGACCTTTATTGGCTCGGCAATCACCGGCGTTGTGCTGTGGGAACTGATCAACCCCGTCTCAATGCTGCATCGCGGCCTGATTTTTGGCCTCGGAACAGCGTGGACCGTAATACTTTCGGTTTTCCTGTTCGATCTTTTCGTAATGAGTCGCGGATGGTGCGGTCGACTCTGCCCAGTCGGAGCCTTTTACAGTTTGCTCGGCCGCGTCAGCCCAGTGCGCATTTCAGCGCCCAAACGTAGCGCCTGCAATGACTGCATGGACTGCTTTGAAGTCTGCCCCGAACCGCATGTCATCCGCCCCGCACTCAAAGGCGAAGGCAAGGGCATTGGCCCGGTCATTCTCGGGCCGAACTGCACCAATTGCGGTCGCTGCATTGATGTTTGCTCGAAAGATGTATTCACCTTCGGGCTACGGTTCAATAACCCGGTTTCCACTGCCCAGCCTGCGGTGGCGCAGTCGGAAACCAAGTAATTTTCGAGTTCAAGAGGAGGAGCGCCCATCATGAAAAGCACATTGAAGATGAGATTTGCCATTCTGGCGGCTACCGCTTGCTGGGCGATTTCCGCTCCGCTGGCACAGGCTCAGGATGCCCCCCAACCTATGCGCGGCGCAGATGTCAGCGCTGCCGACCAAGCTCCGGAAGCCAAGAAATACCTAGGGGGGAAACCGGGAGGCCAGGAAAAGGTGGCACGAACATACCGTGACCAACCGCCGGTTATTCCGCATGCGGTCGAAAATTTCGATGAAATCACCCTCGAAGAAAACCAGTGCCTGAGCTGCCACAGCGAGGATACGTACAAGAAGAAAAAAGCGCCCAAGATTGGCGACAGCCATTTCCGCGATCGCGAAGGCAAGGTACTAGCAACTACCTCTCCACTGCGCCATAACTGTACGCAGTGTCATGTACCGCAGGTTGATGCACCACCGCTGGTCGGCAACGACTTCAAGGGCGACATCGTGGCCGCAAAGCCAGCCAGCAAAAAGAAAAATTAAACCAAGAAAAGCAAATGACAAGGGGAGCCACTGGCTCCCCTTCATTTTGCTCTAAGCAAACACTTAAGCTGGTGTCAGCGCACCACGCATCTTTTGCAAGGCCTTGACCTCAATCTGACGAATACGCTCGGCAGAGACACTGAACTCAGCCGCCAGATCGTGCAGCGTTGCCGCCTCGCCATCATGCAACCAGCGCGCCTCAACAATACGGCGACTACGCGGGTCCAGAACGGCCAGCGCCTCTTGTAGACCCTCGCTCTCCAATCGGGCCAGTGCCTTGTTTTCCAGAACACGCGTCGGTTCGTAGCGCGAATCGGCCAGATAGTCGATAGGAGCAAAAGCCTCGTCGCTATCATCCGGGCTGCCTTCCAATGCCAAGTCGCGGCCGGAAAGACGGGTTTCCATCTCAATGACTTCTTCCTGCTTGACGCCAAGACGCTGAGCAACCTCACTGGCCTGCGTACCCGACAGCGTATCAACGCCCTCGTAATCACTCTTCATACTACGCAAGTTAAAGAACAGTTTACGCTGCGCCTTGGTCGTCGCAACCTTGACCTGACGCCAGTTTTTCAAAATATATTCGTGAATTTCAGCCTTGATCCAGTGCATGGCAAATGACACCAGGCGCACACCGCGCGCCGGATCGAAACGCTTGACCGCTTTCATCAGACCAATATTGCCCTCCTGAATCAAATCAGAATGCGGCAGACCGTAGCCGAGGTAACCCCGGGCAATGGAAATCACCAGACGAAGGTGTGAAAGTACGAGCTGACGAGCCGCCTCCACATCACCATCATTGTGGAAACGCTCAGCCAAGCGGGTCTCTTCAGCTCCGGAAAGCATCGGATAACGATTCGCGGCCTGAATGTAGGCATCGATGTTACCAAGCGCTGAGGGAATGGGAAGGGACATTGCATGAGACATAGCGTAGTGATCTCCTTAAAGGGACAACTTAATTTTAGCACTCGGCGCATCGGAGTGCTAATAGCAGAATAAGTTTCAGCGCAGCCAAAAATGTTCTTACCAATTAAAGTCGGAAATCACTTTGGCTGGGAAGCTACAGTTAGTTTAGGCGGGAGATTTCGGCAATACAGTGCGATAGCCCACATAGATATCATTCAAAGGACAAGCGAAATTTTGACCAGCATTTCAGGAACTACAAAATTGAACAATTCGGTTTTAAAAGCTCGTTCACTCTGTGTAGCAGAAACTTACCGGCACCACTCAAGCCAAAAACAACCCTCGGGGCTTAGCACAAGTCGGGAAGGCACAAGACAAATGGGAGCGCAAGCGCCCCCATTTTCGGACATCCAACTACCTTAAAACTGAAAGCGAACAATTAAGTCTGTCGGACGCAGGGCCTTTAAGTCCCTGATTTTTCTATACTTCAAAAATAGCAATTTTTGAGCAAAGTCTGTCGAGCCCAAGAGCGGCAAGGATTTCAGGGGCTAGGACTACAACCGACCCAATGCGGGCGGACGTTGATTGGAAAAGCGGGCACTCAACGAGCGAGATGGTGAAGCCCTCAACGCGAACTCGCGTCATCGTTTGCCTCCGTTTAGACGCCTGCCTGAAGACGCACCGTCATCCTGGATTTTGGTCATCTGTTGGGGAGTGTCAAACTCAGCATCTCGCAACGGTGTTTCGGACGTAGGCGTGGGTAGCTCAGTATTGAGCGGCTGGTTTCGCTCAGCGCCTTTTGTGCGCACCCTGCCACGCTTGAACACTGCTTCAACGCAACCGGATTTGATAGTGAGTTTGCTCATTTAGAGAGCAGTTTAGGGTAGCTCGACGATACAGAAGTAGTCTGCCTCGCCGAATAGCATGCTTACGAAAACTCGGCCAGGGCTGCACAGCAGGCATTCCCGGATGTCTTTAGCGCCGCTGGGCAATTCATCTACCCCTAGCTCGAAGACGTGATTGCCCTCACTAACGAGGCCGCTTAATAGGTCGTCAGCGTTCAAGTAGCAATCTGCTTCCGTGTGGACAGTCCCGTAGGTGTATTGCTCAGGTTTGTCGTGGCTAGGGACGAGTGCGGCGAGATAGAACATGATGGCGTCCTTGAGTGGGGAGCATTTACTATAAGCAAGTTCTCTGCACCTTGGCAAATGAGACAATTCGCGCCAACAAATTGCGAATTGAACCGTTAGGGGAATGAATTTTGGACGCTGTAGCTGTAATCGACTTTGAAACGACTGGCTTGTCCCCCGCGCAGGGTGACCGTGCGACTGAAATAGCAGCCGTCATCCTCGAAAACGGCAAGGTCGTGGACCGCTACCAGAGCTTGATGAACGCCGGCGTGCGTATCCCTTCGTTCATTGAAGCGCTCACTGGAATTTCAAACGCGATGATTCGCCAGGCGCCAACGGCGGCCACCGTCATGCGAGAAGTGTCAGACTTCGTTGGTGATATTCCCCTCGTTGCACACAATGCCTCATTCGACTGCAAGTTCTGGGATGCGGAGGTTCAGCGCATCAACCTCACTAGGCGGCAGGAGTTCGCATGCTCACTGCTACTTTCGAGGCGACTCCTCCCGCTGGCCCCAAGCCACAAACTCGGTGCCCTCGTTGAATTCGCCAATCTTCCCATAGCAGGTCGTGCTCACCGGGCTTTAGCCGATGCCGAGATGGCGGCTAGCCTTTTGACGCACCTGGCAGATGAGTTACGGAACAGGTATGGGATTCGTCAGGTGACGCATGAATTGCTTCGCAAGATTCAAGGCGTGCCCAAGGCGAAGGTCGAACAGGCCCTGGCAAAACATCAACAGTCTCAGTAGCTGAGCATGCAAAAACCACTGCTCTACACCTACCGCCGATGCCCATATGCAATGCGAGCAAGAATGGGGCTCTTGGTCGCTGGCATAGATTTCGATGCGCACGAGGTATTGCTACCAGTCAAGCCTCCGGAGATGCTGACACGCTCACCAAAAGGCTCGGTTCCCGTCATGCTTCTGCCAGATGGCACCGTATTGGAGCAAAGCTGGGACATCATGCGCTGGGCGCTGAATCAGGACGCAACCAGGAACTGGTGGGAACCAGCTCAATTGATAGAAAACCTGGACTGGCTGGCCAGGAACGACGGTGTGTTCAAACACCATCTCGATCGGTACAAATATCCGGAGCGTTACAACGAGACAGATAGGGATGGACATCGTGAAAATGCGCTCACGGCATTTCTCAGGCCGCTAAACAGTCGGCTGGAACAGAGCAGCTTCCTTGGCGGAAGCGAGCCTTGTGCAACCGACCTTGCGCTCTTCCCGTTTGTGCGGCAATTCGCAGCAGTAGAGCCAGATTGGTTTGAACTATTGCAACTACCAGCGTTACAGGCATGGTTGGCTTACTGGCTTTCAAGCCCCTTGTTTCTGCAATGCATGCACAAATTACCCGGCCAAACGACTGTGCCGTTTCCATCGTTAGGGCACTAGAAGTCGCTGGTATCCTCACGGCCCCGCGGCAACTGTCCTTTAGGACGGCAACCAAGCCACTGCAGCAGAAGAGGTTGATGCCTCATTAAAGCCATGCTCAGAGTCCACCGCCCCAGCAGCATTCAAGTGGCATGGAACACCATGGACGGTTCTCGTTGCGTTATCGGCAAGACTCTATCGCCACCCCGTACCAACTTGGTTCCTTGCTGAGCACCTGCCACCAACAGCACTTCCTGAAGGTACGTGAAGTTAAAAAAGGGGCTTTCGCCCCTTTTTTGTATTGCCCTCCGACAGACTTAATTGTTTCCTATCAAAAACCTACCAGTTAGGCTCACGCTCTGGCGTAGCCGTGATGCGGTGTATGCTCAAGTCAGCACCTTGGTATTCTTCTTCCTGATCCAGACGCAAACCGAAGAACATTTTCAAGGCACCGTAAACTACCGTCCCACCAATCAGGGCAACGACAATCGCCAACGCCGTCATAATCAATTGTGGCATGAAGGCGATGCCTCCCGCACCACCGAGTGCCTTGCTACCAAAGATGCCTGCAGCAATTCCCCCCCAGGCGCCGCAAAGTCCATGCAGGGGCCAGACACCAAGCACGTCATCTATTTTCCAGCGATTCTGGGTCAGGGTGAACATGTAGACGAACAGTCCACCAGCAACACTACCAACGACCAACGCCCCCATTGGGTGCATCAGGTCAGAACCGGCACAGACGGCGACCAGACCGGCCAAGGGTCCGTTATGAACGAAACCCGGGTCATTCTTGCCGAAAATCAGCGCGGCCAAGGTACCACCGACCATGGCCATCAGCGAGTTCAAGGCAACCAGACCGGAGATTTTATCCAGGGTCTGGGCGCTCATCACGTTGAAACCAAACCAGCCCACCGTCAATATCCAGGCACCAAGGGCGAGAAACGGGATGGATGACGGCGGATGCGCCGAGATACGCCCGTCTTTCGAGTAACGTCCGTAGCGTGCGCCAAGAAGAAGCACCGCCGGCAGTGCAATCCAGCCGCCCATGGCGTGAACCACGACCGAGCCAGCAAAATCGTGGAATTCTTCGCCGTAGGTGGCCTTCAGCCAGGCCTGAATGCCGAAGGCCTGATTCCAGGCAATACCCTCAAAGAAGGGGTAGACAAAGCCAACCAGCAAGAAAGTCGCTGCCAGTTGCGGGTGAAATTTGGCACGTTCGGCAATTCCGCCAGAAATAATGGCGGGAATAGCGGCCGCGAAGGTCAGCAGGAAGAAAAACTTTGTCAGTTCAAAACCATTTTTCGCCATCAGCGTTTCGACGCCACTGAAGAAGTGGACACCATAGGCAATCCCATAGCCGACAAAGAAATACGCTACGGTCGACACGGCAAAATCAGTCAAAATTTTAACCAGTGCGTTTACCTGGTTTTTCTTGCGTACCGTCCCGAGTTCGAGAAAGGCAAAACCTGCATGCATCGCCAGCACCATGATGGCGCCAAGCAAGATAAACAACACATTGCTACCGGACTGATATGCTTCCATGCAACCTCCAAATCTACGAATCCGTAGGCAAAAGCAAGCACCATTCCAGTGCGCACAAGTCATTTCAAATCAGTGCATTAGAATCGACCGGTTACACAAAAAAGCACCGATTTGGTGCAATAGGCAGAATGGTGCTCCACCACGGTGCAGACCTGCGCTACTTGGGTGCAGCTTCGGCTGGCAATAAAACCCACATCCGGCCAGTCTGCTTCATTCGACCCGCCAGTTCCCCCGCCTCCTTGCCAAATCCCCAGAAGAAATCGGCGCGCACCGCTCCTTTGATTGCGCCACCGGTGTCCTGCGCCATGACCAGACGATTCATTGCCCGATTCGTATTCGGGCGGGTCGTGGCAAGGAAGACCGGCGCCCCAAGCGGCACAGAGCGGGGGTCGATGGCGATGCTTCGCTCGGCAACGAGCGGCACGCCAAGCGCGCCTTGTGGGCCGTCCTTGCTATTCGGCATCTCACGGAAGAAAACGTAGCTGGGATTAGCATTGAGCAACTCATTCAAACGCGCCGGGTTGCTACGCGCCCACGCTTGAATGCCTTGCATTGAAGCCTCTTCGAGCTTCATCTCGCCGCGCTCGATCAAGACCTTGCCGATCGACTGATAGGGATGACCGTTCTGGTCACCATAGTTAAGACGCACCATGCTGCCGTCCGTTAACTTGACCCGCCCCGACCCCTGCACTTGAAGGAAGAAGAGTTCAACCGCATCATCGACATAGAGCAAGGTACGACCAGGCACCCGGTCAGCACGCGCACTGATTTCAGAACGCGACCAATAAGGAACGACTTTATTGCCCTCCAGGCGGCCACGCACCCGTTTGTCTTTCAGTTCAGGAAAGACCGAAGAGAGGTCGATAGTCAAAAGATCATCCGGCACGCCACGAACCGGCTGCTCAAAACCTTTAACCAGATTACGGCTGCCACGCAGCAAGGGTTCGTAATAGCCAGTAACCAGGCCATTGGCGCTGCCATCTGCTGCCAGAATGGAATAAGGCTTGAGGTTGGCTTCAAAAAACTGGCGCGGACTATTGCCATTATTGGCTTTGGCCAAATCACAAACACGTTTCCAGAGCGGCCCATGCGGCTTGCTTGCCATACCTCGGCAGGATTGCAGAAAACCTGGCCAGGCAGCCGCAACGTCATCTTCGGCCCACCCCGGCAAATCACTCCAGGTGGCGGCTTGCAGGGTTCGAGAAAAAGCTGCCGATGGCGCTGTTACTGGAGCAGGTGCTGGAAGCTGGGTACAAGGCAGAGCTTGAGGGCATGCCGGAACGGATTTTTCGACAGGCACCTGACTGCATGCAGCAACAAACAGCGCCAGAGTCAGGGCTATTGCTTGGATTTTTCTCATGACATTGTTTAGAGTTGGCGATTTGCCGCGCAGTATACTCGCCACCATGACCGACTCCCTGCAACTTGCCCGCCTTTTGGCGCGCGCCGAAACCGTCCTTGAACGCTTCGAGGCCACACTGCCACCAGCGCCACCGCTGCCTGACTGGAAATCCGCGATAGCTTTCCGCTGGCGCAAAAATGCCGGGCGCGGCTGGCTGCAAGCGGTACGCAACCCGCACCCGATCCGCCTTGCCGACTTGAACAATATCGACGACCAGAAGACGCGCATCACCTTGAACACTCAGCAGTTCGTCGCCGGTCGCCCAGCCAACAACGTATTGCTGACTGGCTCGCGCGGCTCAGGCAAGTCTTCGCTGGTCAAGGCCGTGCTCAACGAATACGCTGGACAAGGCCTGCGGTTGATTGAGGTAGACAAAGATGATCTGGTTGATCTGGCTGATATTGTCGATCTACTGGACGGTCGCCCGGAACGCTTCCTCATCTTCTGCGACGACCTCTCGTTCGAAGCCGGCGAAACGGCCTACAAGGCTCTAAAATCCGTTTTGGATGGCTCGGTTTCGGCGCCTCCCGAGAACGTCCTGATCTACGCCACCTCCAACCGCCGCCACCTGATGCCGGAATACTTTTCCGAAAATCTCGACACGACACGGGTCGATGACGAAATCCATCCCGGCGAAGCAACCGAGGAAAAGATTTCCCTGTCGGAACGCTTCGGCTTGTGGATATCCTTCTACCCGTTCAGTCAGGATGATTACCTGAATATCGTCCAGAATTGGCTACGTTATTTTGGTTTGAGTGAGAAAGTCATTGCGAGCTGTGAACGGGATGCCTTGAACTGGGCGCTCGGTCGCGGCTCGCGCTCTGGTCGCGTTGCCTGGCAGTTTGCCCGTGATCTGGCGGGGCAACAAAAGCCCGCAGGAAAGAAAACCAAGTGAGCAAAATTGTTGAAGTGGCCGCTGCGGTGATGTTGCGCGCGCAAGGCCGCGAATTCCTGCTCGCTCAGCGCCCGGAAGGCAAAGTTTATGCGGGCTACTGGGAATTCCCCGGTGGCAAGGTCGAGCCCGGCGAAACCGTCCGCCAGGCATTGATTCGCGAATTGCAGGAAGAGCTGGGCATCACCGTGACCGAATGCTCACCCTGGCTGACGCGCCAATTCACTTACCCGCACGCCACCGTACGCCTGAACTTCTGGCGCGTGACGGCATGGAGCGGTGAGATCGGCATTACCGCACCACTGGAACATGCTGCGGTCGACTGGCTGGAATGCGGAAAAATTTCTACTGTTTCACCGATTCTGCCGGCCAATGATCCCATCCTGAAAGCACTGGCTCTGCCGACCACCATGGCGATCAGCATGGGCGAGAGCGAAGGCATCGAGCGCCAACTGGAACGGCTGGACGAAGCCTTGCACAACGGGCTGCGGCTGATACAAATACGCGACAAGGGCTGGCCAACAGCCCAGCGTCTGTGGTTTGCCGAAGCTGTTTGCCGACTGGCGCACAATCATGGGGCGCTGGTCGTCATCAACGACAGTGAGGAAATCGCGCACAGCGTTGGTGCTGACGGCATCCACCTCTCGGCTGCGCGCCTCGCAACATGCACCGCACGTCCGGACTTCACCTGGGTTGGTGCCTCCTGCCATAGCGCGGCAGAAATTGCCCGTGCCGGCGAACTGGGGCTCGATTACGCCCTGCTCGGCCCGGTCTTGGCCACTCAAACCCATCCTGAAGCGGTCGGGCTCGGCTGGGAAGGGTTTTCAAATGAGATTACCGGCAATACCCTGCCAGTGTTTGCCTTGGGCGGCATGCAGTACGAGATGCTGGCCGAGGCGCAAAGCTACGGCGCACAGGGCATTGCCCTTATGCGTGGCTGGTAGGTTCGGGGATTTCGCTCCCCAATTCGTTGTTTTCTTCCTGGACCGGAATCCGGTAGGAGTCGTTGGCCCAGCAGCCCAGATCAATCTGCTTACAGCGTTCGGAACAGAACGGGCGCCACGGATTCTCCGGAGCCCACAGCGAATCTCCAGCACATTGCGGACAGCGAACCTTGCGTCCAGCCATCAAAGATTACAGAAGGTGAGATCGAAGCTCACATCACGCTCACAACCCCGCGCCTT
>CAXYZX010000016.1:0-27275 GCA_964293845.1 uncultured Dechloromonas sp. | reverse complement strand
CAGTCGCCGGCGCTGCCGCCTTCGAGCGTGACGGCGCCGGTCGCCAGCGCTACCCTCCGATGTACCAGTTGGCCGGTGCCGATGCGCTGGGCGAGTTGTTCGAGCAAGGCGGCGTCCGGCGCCGGTTCGAGCACCAGTTCCAGCGTGCCGCCGCACGGCAGACCGAAGCGATGCGCCTCGTCGGCCGTGACCCCGTAGCGCAGCAGGCGTGGTGCCGAGCCAACGAACTCGCCGGCCGCCGCTCGACGGATGAGGTCGTCCTCGATGCAGCCGCCGGAGACCGAGCCCTGCACCTGCCCGTCGTCGCGCAGGATCATCCAGGCGCCCGGCGGGCGTGGGGCGGAACCCCAAGTTCGGGCGACGGTGATCAGCGCGAAACGATGCCCGGCCGATGCCCATTTGCGGGCGGCGTCGAGAACCTGCGTATCCAGGCTGTCCATGTCAGGCCACTAGTTCTGAGGTGTTGAACGGCATCTTGTGCAGGAACTTGCCGGTTGCCGCCGCAATGGCATTGGCCACGGCCGGCGCCAACGGCGGCACACCCGGTTCGCCGATGCCGGTCGGGGCGGCGGTCGATGGCACGATGTGCACCTCGACCTTCGGCATATCGGCGATGCGCAGCAGCGGGTAGCCGTCAAAGTTGCCTTGCTCGACGCGCCCACCCTTGAGCGTGATTTCTCCGCTCAAAGCGGCTGAGAGCGCGAAGCCGACAGCGCCTTCGACCTGTGAACGGATATTGTCCGGATTGATTGCCGTGCCGCAATCCACCGCGCAAACCACGCGGTCGACCTTGATCGAGCCGTCTTTTTTGACCGTCACTTCGGCCACCTGGGCGACGAAGGAATTGAACGATTCATGCACCGCCACGCCGCGGCCGCGCCGCTCGCCGGCAGCCGCCTTGAGCGGCGTTCCCCAGTTGGCTTTCTCGGCCACGAGCTTGAGGACGCCGGCGTGCTTGGGGTGTTCGGTCAGCAGTTCAAGCCGCAGGGCCACCGGGTCCTTGCCCATCGCCGCCGCCACTTCGTCGAGGAAAACCTCGGTCGAGTAGGCGGTGTGCGAAGAACCGACTGAGCGCCACCAGAGCACCGGCACACCGATGTCGGTCGGCGTATGCAGATCGACCAGCAGGTTGGGGATGGCGTAGGGCAGATTGGATGCGCCTTCGACCGACACGTGGTCGATGCCATCCTTGACCATCATTGCCTCGAACGGCGAGCCGGTCAGGATCGACTGGCCGACCAGCCGATGATGCCAGCCGACCAGCTTGCCGCTGCCATCCAGCGCCGCCTCAAGCGCATGATGGAAGAGCGGCCGGTAGTAGCCGCCGCGCATGTCGTCCTCGCGCAGCCAGACCAGCTTGACGGGTGCCCTGCCATTGATCGCCTTGACGATGTGCGCGGCCTCCAGCACGTAATCCGACTGGGTGCAGGCCCGGCGCCCGAAACTGCCGCCAGCATAGAGCATGTTGAGTTTGACCTGCTCCGGCTTGAGGTCGAACAATGCAGCGACCCGGCCCTGATCGACGGTCTGGAACTGTTCGCCGTTCCACACCTCACAGCCATCAGCCTTGAGGTGGACGACACAGTTCATCGGTTCCATCGCGGCATGGGCGAGGTAGGGGAAATCGAAGGAGGCGCTGACCACCTTGGCGGCGCCGGCAAAGGTTTTCGTCGTGTCGCCCTTATTCGCGGCGATCAGGCCGGGCTTCTTGGCCATTTCCTTGTATTTGGCCAGAATCTCGTCGCTGCCCAGCTTGAAAGCCTTACTGTCGTCCCAGACGACCGACAGGGCATCGCGCCCTTTCTTGGCGCTCCATGTGTCCGTGGCCAGCACGGCAACGCCCTGCGGAATCTGCACGACATCGACGACGCCCTTGATCGCCTTGGCCTTGGTCGCGTCGAAGGACTTCACCGTGGCGCCGAACTGCGGCGGATGGGCAACGACGGCGACCAGCATGCCAGGCAGGAAAACGTCCTGCGTAAACTGCGCCGAACCGTTGGTCTTGGCCGCACTGTCCTTGCGCTTGGCCTGCTTGCCGATCAGACGGAAATCCTTGGGGTCTTTCAGTTTGACGTCGGCCGGCACGGTTTCCTTGGCCGCATCGACTGCCAGTTCGCCGAAGCTGGCCTTACGGCCGCTGGCAGCATGGCTGACGATGCCGTCGCGCACGACAATCTCCGTCGCACCAACATTCCAGCGCTTGGCGGCAGCCGAAACCAGCATGGCCCGCCCGCTTGCCCCAGCCTTGCGCATCTGGTCCCAGGAATTAGCCATCGCTGTGCTGCCACCGGTGCCCTGAGCCGGCCCCCAGAAGGTGTTGTTGTAGCGCTTGGCATCGGCCGCGGCGCCTTCGACGCGAACATGCGCCCAGTCGGCATCCAGTTCGTCGGCCAGGATAGTAGCCAGACCGGTGTAAGTGCCCTGCCCCATTTCGAGGTGCTTGGACATGACGGTCACGCTATTGTCGGCACCGATGCGCAAAAAGGCGTTCGGCTCGAAAGTGGCCGTGCTGGCTGCGACGACACCGGATTTTCCGGCGGCTCCGGCGGCCATCACCGGCAGGCAGAAGCCCAGCGTCAGGCCCGCGCTGCCTTGCAGGAAACGGCGGCGGCTGAGGTTTTCAATAACGATTTCGCTCATGATCTATCTCCTTAGGCCAGCGCTTTGGCGGCTTCATGGATGGCAGCGCGGACGCGCACATAGGTGGCGCAGCGGCACAGATTGCCCGACATGGCAGTGTCAATATCGGCATCGGTTGGCTTGCGGTTCTGGCTGAGCAGCGCCACGGCGCTCATGATCTGGCCCGACTGGCAGTAGCCGCACTGGACGACATCGAGCTTGCGCCAGGCTTCCTGGACGACCTTGCCGACGCGCTCGCTATCGACCGCCTCAATGGTCCTGATCTTTCGCCCAACCACTGCCGAGACCGGCGTTGTGCAGGCGCGCACCGGCGCTCCATCGACATGCACCGTACAGGCGCCGCACAGCGCCTGGCCGCAGCCATATTTCGTCCCGGTCATCTGCAGCGTGTCGCGCAGCGCCCAAAGCAGCGGCGTATCGGGCGCCACATCGAGTTGATGCGCCTTGCCGTTAATAGTCAGTTTGATCATCTGCAAGCTCCTTGTTAAAAGGGAACAACGGCAAATCAGATTGCCCTGTTGGTGAGAGTAGTGTGGGCGAGAGACAGGCTGAACCGATAACCCAATCGTGCAGACTTATTGCCTGATCCTCCAAAATCCACCTTGCACCTCTCGTCGGCCAAGCCCAAAACCGCTACTCTCTCAGCCATGAATACTGTCGTTCTGACCTCTCCTCGCCCAAATGATTCCAGCGCCATGGAAAATGCTGTTTTGGTACGCCAGCGCGATGAACTCGCCGAGATTCTTCGCCACCATTGCCCGGATGACGGGGCGTTTGAGACGGTGATCCCCGGCCTGCGCCTGTTTCGTGGCTCGACGACCGATGCGCCGACCTGCGCCATCATGGCCTCGGTTTTTGCCATGATGGTGCAGGGGGCCAAGCGCATCACGGTGGGTGAAGAGACCTATGACTACGATGCCCGTCATTGCCTGATTTCGTCGGTCGACCTGCCGATGTTGTCGCGCATCACCTGCGCTTCGGCCAGCGAACCCTATCTCGGCCTGGCGCTCATTATCGACCCGCTGAAAATCAATGAACTGGCCGCTGCCATTCCCAAAAATCGGACCCTGGATGCCGTTGACCGTGGCATTGCCGTCGGCACGATCAGTGCCGAGATTCAAGATGCCGCCCTACGCTTGGCCCGGCTGCTCGATACGCCGGCCGACATTCCGGTGCTGGCTCCAATCATCGAACGCGAACTGCTCTACCGCTTGCTCACCAGCCCACTCGGCTCGCGCCTGCGCCAGGCTGTTGCCAGCGGCAGCCACAGCCACCAGATCGTCCGCGTTATCGACTGGCTGAAAATGAACCTTGACCAGCCGATCAGCATAGACCGCCTGGCCAGCCTGTCGAATATGAGCAAATCATCGCTGCACCACCATTTCAAGGCACTGACGGCGATGACGCCGCTGCAATATCAAAAGCAGATGCGCCTGCATGAGGCCCGCCGGATGATGCTGGTCGCCAATACTGATGCGGCCTCGGCCGCCCATCACGTCGGCTACGAAAGCCCCTCGCAATTCAACCGCGAATATCGCCGCATGTTCGGCACGCCGCCAGGCCGGGACATCGCCCAGCTACGTCACAGTTAGCGGGTGCACACCAAGAGTTGGCGGTGGCAGGAGCGAAAACCGGGTTTGACGACCGCGCTCATGCTTCGATTTCGTTGGCTTCGCCTTCCACCGGCACCTCGGTGAGCAGCACGGCGGCGATGTAGTCTTCCGGCAGTCGGTGTTCGATGGCCAGTTCGGCGGCGCTCTTGCCGCTTGCCTGAATGCTCGCCATCCAGCCATTGAGGCCGGTGGATAACGAACGGCCAGCCTGTTCGCCGTCATGGGTGTTGCGCTCACCGTCTTCTACTGCGTACTTATTGGCGTAGCCGCGTGGCGTCACCATCAAGCCGTGCTGGACGAAGGTGTTGGAGTTGCCGATCAGAACCGTCGATAGCATGCCGATGTCGCATTCATTCATCTTCTCCAGTGTGGTGAATTCGATACGTTGCTTGGGGCGGTAGCCGGACTTGACGATCGCGACCGGCGTCTGCGGATCGCGGTGGCGCAAGAACAGACGCTGCGCCTCGACGATCTGCTGCGTGCGGCGACCGCTCTTCGGGTTGTAGAGCGCAACGACGAAATCGGCATAGGCGACAGCGTCGAGGCGACGGGCGATGGTCGGCCACGGCGTCAGCAGATCGGACAACGAAATGGCGCAGAAGTCATGGGTCAGCGGGGCGCCGACCAGCGCCGCGCAGGTGTTCAGTGCCGATGCACCGGGAACGATTTCGACTTCGATGTCCGAATCCGGCGTCCAGCCGGCCTGGAACAACACCTCGAAAGTCGGCCCGGCCATGCCGTAGACGCCGGCATCGCCCGAGGAAATCAGCGCCACTTTCTTGCCTTCGCGGGCGCGGGCGAGCGACTCGATGGCGCGGTCAAGCTCCTCGGTCATCGATTTCTTGATGATTTCTTTGCCGACCACTAAATCGGCGACCAAGCGGATATAGGTGACGTAGCCGATGATGGTATCGGCTTCGGCGATGGCGGCGCGGGCGCGTGCCGTCATGTGGTCGTTGCTGCCCGGACCAATGCCGACGAGCATGATTTTTCCGGGTTTCGTGATGGCTTCAGGGGCGTTCATAGGGGCATCCTTGCAATGGAGACAGTGGCGTTGCGCCCATCCGGGCCGCGCAACTTGTGTTTTTCGAGAATCAAATGAGACTGGTCGGCACCGGCTGCGAGAATTGCCGCCGCTTCCGAGACTGACGGCGTGCCGGTGTACTTGCGCACGGTTTCCGACGGGTTGGGGACGTCGACCGCAGCCAGTGCGGCGGCTGGGTAAAACAGGCAGGGCCAGCCATGTTGTTCAATGACCTGCAACAAGCCGGCTTCGTCGGCCTTGAGATCAATACTGGCGACTGCCCAGACATCGGCATGGGTCGCGCCGCAGACGGCCAGCGCTTCGCTGATACATCGTGCGATGGTCGTCGCCGGGGTGTCCCGGTCGCAGCCAAGGCCAAGGGCGATTTTCATGCCTGGCCAGCCGGGCGATAAATGACCCGTTTGCCAGCCAGTTTGGCGGCGAAATCAGCCGGCATTTCACGTTGGCTGATCCACAGCACGGCAGCGAATTTATCCTGATCAACCTCCTCCAGCCGTGCAAAGCGCTGGATATTGGCGGCCAGCGGGCCACTGCGACCATTGGCATGGCCGCTCCACCAGTCCTCGCTGCCAACTTCCTGAACCAGCGCCACCGCTTCATCATTGACCACGGCCGCGCTGCAGCGAACGATCTCATCGTGCGTCGCCTCGAATGTCCAGCCCAGTTCGCGGCCGAGCAGATCAACCGCCAGTGTCTGCCGGGCGTCCGAAGCGGTGGTTAATACCGGCGTCGCACCGAGCGCCGTCGCCAGATGCCCGGACAGGGAATTGGCCCCGCCGAGGTGACCGGAGAGCATCGGGATGACGAACTTGCCGGCTTCATCGATGACGACCACCGCCGGGTCGGTTTCCTTTTTGCCGAGATGCGGGGCGATCAGGCGCACGACGGCACCGAGCGAAACGATGGCGACGATGCCATCAAAAGCAGCGAACAGGGCCGGCACCTGATCGCCAACCTTGCCTTCGTAGCAATGAGCCGCGCCGGGGGCGGCGGCTTCGGCTTCGGTGCGGAATTTTTCCGGCGTGAATAGCTGAGCGCCGGGCAGCGCGGCGATGACTTTGCTGGCCAAGGCGATGCCGTGTTTGGTGATGGAAACGACTGCTATTTTCATGGGGTTGGGGCCTGTTAAATTTTTGGGAATTTTTTGAAGTTGACCGCAGCAATCTACGACTCAGCGGCTTCCTTGCGCTTGCGGCAGCCGCGCCGCAGTTCGCCGCGCACGCGTTTGGGGTTTTGCACCAGCATCAACGACAGGTAATTGACCTTCTCACCCTTCAGGCTGGCGACATCGCGCACGATGCGTTCGTCCGGCGCGCCGACTTTTTCGATGAAGACCGAGGTGGCGAGCAGGTCGCGCTTTTCCAGCAGCTCGACGACTTCATCGACCAGCGGTTTCACCTTGAGCAGGGCCAGCGTATCGAACTCGTCGAGCAGATGATCGATGACCTCGATGCCGTAGGCCGCCGGAATGATGGCAAAGGTTTCGTCCTCTTCGGCCAGCACCGTGCCGGTCGTTGCGGCGGCGGCGGCGAAGGAGGAAACGCCGGGGATGGTTTCGACTTCGATGCTCGGCACCAGCTCGCGGACGACGCGGGCGAGGTGGCCGAAGGTGGCGAAAGTGGAGGCGTCGCCTTCAACCAGAAAGACCAGATCGCGGCCCTCGGCGAGCAGGGCTACGGTGCGCACTGCGGCACGTTGCCAGGCCTTGGCGAGAATGTCGGCATCGCGCGTCATCGGAAAGACCAGTTCCTCGGCATCGCCCGGAATCGGCAAACCGCCGCGCTCGACGATGGACAGCGCGTAGGACGATTCCTCGGCCTTCTTGACCGGGTACAGCCAGCGCGCGCCGGATTGCAGCACTGCCCAGGCGCGCCGGGTAATCAGTTCGGGGTCGCCGGGGCCGAGCGAGGCGCCGATCAGTTTTCCATAAGTGCTCATGCGATTTCCTTGCTTGCGGTGACGATCCACACCGGGTTCTGGGCGGCCAGTCGGTGCATGTCGAGAATGGGTTGGCTGCGGCTGGCCTGGAGCTGGACGACATCCCAGACTGCTTCTGCCTCTTTTAGGGTGGCCGTCGCCACCGCCAGGTTTTCGATGGTGACGAAATTCATTACCAGCCGGCCGCCGGCTTTCAGGCGGACGAGAATCAGGCGAATCAGCTCGGCCAGTTCGCCGCCCGAACCGCCGATGAATACGGCGTCCGGGTCCGGCCAGCTGTCGAGCTGGGCCGGCGCCTTGCCTTCGCACAGCGTGTAATTGCCGACGCGGAAACGCTCGGCATTGGCCCGGGCGTTGGCCGCATCGCCTTCATTTTTCTCAATCGCCCAGACGTGGCCGTGCGGGGCGAGCCGGGCGCATTCGAGGCCGACGGAGCCGGAACCGGCGCCAATGTCCCAGACGATGGCGTCGGGCTTGAGGCGCAGCTTGGCCAGCGACAGGGCACGCGCTTCCTGCTTGGTGATCAGGCCTTTTTCCGGTGAACGCTGAATGTATTCGAGGTCTTCCAGGCCAAAGCTCGGGCGGGCAGCATCCGGCGTACGTTCGACGAGCACCACATTCGGTTCAGGAAATTGCCGATTTGCGACGTCGACCGCAGCAAGTTCGCGGAAAATTTCTTCATCGGGCAGCAACAGGCGGCAAGCGATGGAAAGCTTTACCTCGTCGCCATAGCCAGCGGTAATCAGCGCCCGCGCCAATCGGGCCGGGTTGTTGTCCGGGCCGGTGAATAGCGCGACGCGGGGGTGCAGGGCAATCGCCCGCATCAGTTTGTAGAGGCCATGCGCCGGGGTTGCGCCGACAATCCATTCGCCGGCATCGGCGGTATGGCAGGTCGAAATTTTGATCTCCTGCCAGGGCGTCTTGAAACGGGCAAATGCTAGTTGCAGGGTGGAAACTGCCGGCAAAATCTCGAAGCCATTGCGGCCCAGCTTGGTGGTTAACCATGAAGCAATGCCGTGGCACAGCGGGTCGCCGGTAGCCAGTGCGACGACTGACTGGCCGGCGTCACGGGCGGCGCTGATCCAGCCGGGCACCTGGCCGAGCAGCCCATCCATGTCCTTCAAAGTCACGCTGGCGGAAAGGTAGGGGCGCACCAGTTCCAGCGTGCGGCCGGCACCAATCACGACTTCGGCCGTCGCCAGACGCTGGCGGGCGGTATCGGAAAGCCCGGCCCAACCATTATCAAGAATGCCGATCAAGGCGCAGTATTCAGAGGACTTCATCTTCTTCCAGTCGACAAATGAACCGACCCTCGAAATCGCAAACGAGGATGGTCAGGTGGTAGTTGCCGGGGTAACAGCTTTTCAGGCTGCGAATTGCCTTGCTGGCCAGCGCCCGATGGAATGCCACGGTCAACCCGAGATTTGCCAGTTTTTCAGCGGCGAAACGGGCGGTTTCGGCGGCACGGATTTCTTCGACCAGATCAGCCGGCGCCCCTACTTCCTGCGCCGATTCAGCGAGCAGATCGCGGTCGATTTCGGCCTTCCACGCATGGGTGACGGACAGCCCTTGGCACATCTTGGTCAGCTTGCCGACCATGGCGCCGACGTAAACTTTGGGGAATTCGCGCTTCACGGCACTGGTAAAAGCCGCCTTCACAAAGTCGCCCATCTGCACGAAACAGGATTCGTCGAGTTCCGGCAATTGCCGCATGGCGAACTTTTCGGTGCGTCCGCCGGTGGTGAAAATCACCGTCGTCTGCCCCTGCTTGGCCGCCACATCCACCGCCTGCACGACGCTGGCACGGAAGGCGGCGGTCGAATAGGGGCGGACGATGCCGGTAGTGCCGAGGATGGAAATGCCGCCAAGAATGCCGAGCCGCGCATTCAACGTCTTCTTGGCCATTTCGTCGCCGAGCGGCACGGAAATAGTCACTTCCAGCCCATCGTGGTCGAGCAGTTCGCTGGCCACTGCCCGCACGTTATCGATGATGTTGCGCCGGGGCACCGGGTTGATCGCCGGGCCGCCGACTTCCAGCCCGAGGCCGTCCTTGGTCACGATGCCAACCCCGAAGCCGCCCCTGAGCACCACTTCGCCCGCCCGATGCGGCAGGATGCGAACATCGGCCGTCATGTGCGCGCCATGCGTGGCATCCGGGTCATCGCCGGCATCCTTGACGATGACCGCATGGGCTAGCCCGGCGACTTCTTCGACGTAGCCGTCGCTCACGGCAAAACTGACTTCGCTGCCATTCGGCAGACGACAGACGACGGTATCGGCGACCTCGCTATTGAGCAGGCCGAGCGTTGCCGCTCTGGCCGCCGCCGCCGAACAGGCGCCGGTGGTGAAACCGGTGCGATTCCCGCGTTCGCGCCGGCCGTCGCCCTTGCGAACCTTGGCCGGTTTGCTTTCTTCGCTCATGTTTTGCTCAAGCCGCCTGCTTGTTCTGTTCTGCTTCCGCCAGCGAAAGCATGGCGTGGATGGCGGCAACGACCAACGTCGAGCCGCCCTTGCGCCCCTTGATGGCGACCCACGGCACGTCGCTGACGGTCATCATCAAATCCTTCGATTCGGCAGCCGAAACGAAACCGACCGGCATCGCAACGACCAGTGCCGGGCGCACACCTTCTTCGCGAATCAGGCGCACCAGTTCGATCAGCGCGGTTGGCGCATTGCCGATGCCGACGATGGCGCCGTCGAGCTTGCCCAGTCGGTGCGCCTTGCGCATCGCCTGCACGGCACGGGTGCTGTTTTCCAGCTTGGCCTGGGCGATCACGTCCTCGTCGGAAATGTAGTGATGGGTAGTCAGGCCGAAATGCTGCAAACGCGGCTTCGAGAGGCCGACGCAGATCATTTCGACATCGGCGACGATAGGCGTGTTGCCCTTCAAGACCGCCTGAAAACCGGCGCGCATCGCCTCCGGGTGGAAGGCAGTCAGTCCGTTGAATTCGAAATCGGCGTTGGCGTGGATCATCCGGCGGACCAGCGGCCATTGCTCGGCACTGTAGCTGTGCGGGCCGGCTTCGGCGTCGATCACGGCAAAGGAGTCGTGTTCGATGGCGCGGCCGGCGGCGGTCAGTTGTTCGGTGATGGTGTTGGTGGTCATAGCGTTTCCTCAGCTCAGGCGTTAGCGTGTTCGCAGTGGGGATGGGCGTGCTGATGCCCGTGATCGTGGCCGTGCGGGTGGCCGCAAGCACGAGGTTCGCCAACAACGGCAGTGTGGCTGTGGTCGTGCAGATGTTCTTCCTCGGCTGCCTGACGGTATTTGCAGCCGTCGCATTCGAGCATGCCGCCTTCTGCCAGCTCACCACCGACCTTGCTGTCGAGCAGCTCGAACACCCCTTTGTCAAAGCCGAAATGGGTGCCGAGGGCGAAAGTGATCTGCGGGTACTGCCGCTGCAGGCGTGCTACCTGTTCCTGGATGCGCTCGACCAACACGCCGGTGAATAGGTACACCGGGACGATGGCAATCTGCATCATTCCCAGTCTGACTTGGCGCTGCACGACGGTTTCCAGGCGCGGCCAGGTGACGCCGGTGAAGGCCAGGTCGACCAGTTCGTGTTCGTTATCCTCAAAAATCCAGCGCGCCATCTTGGCCAGTTCGCCATTGGCGCCGGCATCGGACGAGCCGCGCCCGAGCAGCACGACGCCGGTGGTCATCGGGTCGGGCACCGCCATCTGTTTGATCAGGCGCTCAAGCTGGCCCTGCATTACGACGAGCATCTCGCGTCCCATGCCAAGGTGGCGGGTGACGGCAAACTCAACCGCCGGGTGGCGCAGGCGGGCGCTCTCCAGCGCAGCCGGCAGCTCCATCTTGACGTGGCCGGCGGCATTCAGAATGAAGGGGATGACCAGCACCTTCTGCGCATTGCGCGCAGCGCGGTCGAGGCCATCGTCGAGCAGCACCTCGGCATGCTCGATGAAGCAGACTTCGATACGCCAATCGGGGTGGAGCTCGCGCCACTGGGCAGCAAAGTTGATGGTTTCCTTGTTGCCTTTGGGGCCGCGCGAGCCGTGGCCGACGAGGAGGATGGTGGTGGCTTTAGTCATTTGGTTTCTCGGTAGCCTTGCGAAAACGGTGGGTGAATGTCGGGTCGTAAAGCTTGGAGCGGATCAGGTCCGGCCAGTCGGCCGCACCCAGCGTCGGGCTGGCGACGATCATGGCCTGGCTGGCGATCTTCTCGTCCTGACACTTGCGCTTGATGTCCTTGATGGTGCCGCGCACGATCTTTTCTTCGCCCGGCCAGCTGGCTTTCTGCACCACCAGAATCGGCGAGTCTTCCGACCAGCCGGCAGCGAGTAGCGCTTCCTGCACCTTGTGCAGCAGGGTGATCGACAGGTAAATGCACAACGTCGTCTTGTGCGCGGCAAGGGCTTCAAGCTCTTCGCCGGGCGGCATCGGCGTGCGCCCGGCAACGCGGGTCAGGATCACCGTCTGGGTGACTTCGGGCAGCGTCAGCGTTTCACCGGCGGCGGCCATCGAGGCCATGGCCGAGGAAACGCCAGGCACGACGGCCCATTCGATGCCGGCGGCAGTCAGCGGTCGCGTCATCTCGATCAGCGCGCCATAGAGGCCGGGGTCGCCGGTCTGCAGGCGAACCACCGTCTGGTGCTGGCGAGCCTGGGCGATCAACCAGTCGGTCATTTCGTCCAGCGTCATGTCCTTCGAATCGCGGATCTCGCAACCGGCGGGGGCGTAAAGCGTTGCTGCCTGATCGACCAGCGAGCCGGCAAAAAGCACGGCCCCGGATTGCTCCAGCAGCTTGCGCGCCTTGACGGTCATCAGGTCGGGATCGCCGGGGCCGGCGCCGACAAACCAGATTTTTCCGGTCATTGAATGAAACTCCTGCGGTCAACGTTGAAATTACGAGAATTTTTCATGGGCTTGCCGGTGCCGTGTTCGCACCGCTCAAGAGAGCGAGCAAGTCCGCCGCACTGCGCGGTAGCGGCCCGCTCGGCAACAGGCCGCGCTCGACCAGCCCGCGATGCAGGGTGATGATTTCCGGCAACGGCAGTCCGACAGCGGCCAGCGCGGTGGCGTGTTCGCTCAGTTCGGCCACGTTCAACGAGGCGCTGCAGCGGCCGCTGGTCATCAGGTGAATGTGTTCGGCCCAGCGATAGGCAAAATCAATGTCATGGGTCGCCAGCAGGAGCGTGATGCCGCGCCGATGCAGGTCATCGAGCACGGCCAGCAACTCCTTTTGCATGGCGTGGTCGAGGCCGGCCATCGGCTCGTCGAGCACCATAAGTTCCGGCTTCATGGCCAGCACGCCGGCTATGCAGACGCGCTTTTTCTGACCAAAGCTCAGGTTGTGAACTGCCTTGTCGGCCTGCTCGGCCATGCCAACTGCCTGCAGGGCGGCAGCAACGCGTTCCCGTACTGTCGGCATGGCCAGCCCGAGATTGAGCGGGCCGAAGGAAACATCTTCCTGAACGCTAGCGGAAAAAAGCTGGTGATCCGGGTTCTGGAAAACCATGCCGACTTTGCTGCGCAAATCGCGCAGGCCAGCCCGGCTGTAATCAATGTCCTTGCCGCCATAGCGCACCACGCCGGTCTGCGCTCGCAACAGGCCGTTGCTGTGCTGAAACAGGGTGGTCTTGCCCGAACCGTTGGCGCCGATCAGCACGTTGCGGCTACCGCGCGCGATGCGCAGCGAACAGTCGTCGAGGCCGATGCTGCCATCGGGGTAGCGATAGTTGACGTGGCTTAGTTCGAGCAGCGGACTGTTCATGCCCATCCCATGGCGAGAGCGATCAAGCCGGCACCGGCCAGCCCGGCAATGCGGCAATCGCGAGCGCTGTTGACAAAGCTCGCTTCGAGAAAGCGCAGCGGGCCATCGTTATTGCGCGCTTGGGCGGCCAGGTGCAGGGCGTGGGCGCGCTGCCAGACCTGCAGCGTCAAGTTGGCTGCCAGTCCGCCCAGTGAGCGGATAGTCAGCCGCGCTGTCGCATAACCAAGACGAGCCGATTGCGCGTTCCAGGTTTCATGCACGGCAGCGGAAAAAACAAAGAGCATGCGGTTGCAGAGGACCATGATTTCCAGCAGCAACTCGGGTGTTTTGAGGCGACGGAGCAGGCTGATCAGGTCGACCAGTGGTGTCGTCAGGACCAGAAAGAGCAGGGCGGCCAGCGCACCCAATGAGCGTGTGCCGACTTCAGCCAGCCTGGACAGGCCGCTCGGTGCCATGTGCAGCAACGGCCGGCCGCCATCGACGTCCACGGCAAAGGCCAGCGACAGGCTGCCCATCGCCAAAAAGAACAGGGCTGGGGCGGCGACGCGCAGATAGCGGGTGGGCGTGATGCCGGCGCCGATCAGGGTGACGGCTAGCAAAAGCCCGGCGATAAATGTTGCGGTCAACGGCGATTTGGCGGCAAAAATTGCGACAAAGCCGCAGGTGGCAAAAAGCCCCTTGGCTGCCGGCGAGACACAGCGCCAGCGATTACTGTAAGCGGACTGCTCAATCAGCACGGATTTGCTTTTCCTGTTGTTTGGCCATTTTTTGCGCCATCTCGCGATGCAATTTTTCGCGAGTCACCGAAGCGCCAAGGTAATAGCCGATGAAGCCAGCCCCCAGCGCGGCCTGCAGGGCGAACAACAATGAGGAAATCTCACCGCTGGCTGGTTCGAGGATAGGTTGGAACCACTGGCGGTATTCCGGCGCGATGACGCCGATCAGGTCCTTGGCCTTGTTATCGGCCCCGGCAAAAATCTCGACCGCTTTGCCCTCGGCATCCGGTGACGGTTTTGGCACCAGCCACAGCGGCAGTGCGGCGAGTAGCACGACGGCGATCAGGAGCAGCAGATTTTGATGGTGTTTCATGCCCGGGCCTCGTTCGTCGGCAACAGCTTCATGTCCTGCAATTCCTGCGGATTGAAGCGGACGAGGGCATTGAAAATGACCACGGTGAGCAGGCCTTCACTGATTGCCAGGGGAATCTGGGTGATGGCGAAAATACTGGCGAATTTGGCAAACGAGGCCGTAAAGCCGCCGAGCGGATCAGGGAAAGCCCAGGCCAGTTGCGCCGAGGTTGTCACGTAAGTCATCAGGTCAGCGAGGCTGGCCGCGAGAAATACGCTGAGAGCAAAGGACAGTTTGAAGCCACGCGCCAGACGGAAAATGCCGACGGCGACAAAGGGGCCGACGATGGCCATCGAAAAGAGGTTGGCGCCGAGCGTCGTCAACCCGCCGTGGGCCAGCAGCAGGGCCTGAAAAAGCAGCACCACGGCACCAATCGGCGCCATGGCGGCCGGGCCGAAGAGCAGGGCGCCGAGCCCGGTACCGGTTGGGTGCGAGCAACTGCCGGTGACCGAGGGCAGCTTAAGCGCTGAAAGCACGAAGGAAAAAGCGGCGGCGACACCGAGCAGCATGCGCTGCTCCGGTTTTTCAGTGACGCGTTTCTTGATGGTTATCAGGCCCCAGGCAACAAAGGGGCTTGAAACCAGTGTCCAGCCAAGCGCATGTTCGAAGGGCAAGAAGCCTTCCATGATGTGCATTTTTCTCTCCCACAGCGAGAAATGACAAAGATGCCAAGCCATGGGGAAATGAAAAACGCAGATCGGAAGACTGGGCCGTAGACGGAAAATCGCCGGCGCAAATCAACAGAACCGCTCCCGTCACCCCGGGGAATGGCACATCGTTTGATTTAGGCCGGTCTTCTGGCTCGCCTTCAATCTCGTTTGCCAACCTTCCCGTGCGGACACAGTGGCGTAGGGCAAATTCGTCAGGCTTACAGCAGCGGGGGCTGCGCCGGAATGGTTGAGCTGTTGGCTCGAACGTCACCGGCTTCCCGTTTCACCCGCCCCACAGACGTGAGGCAAGGCACCTAAAGCGGGGCGAGTATAAGACAAAGACTGGAAAAATTTCAATGCATTTGTGTTTTTTGACTTTATGCAGCCTTCGCGAGCCCCTGCCTCTGCGACTTCCGGACGAAAAAAAGCCACGGACTGATCCGTGGCTTGGCTGCGGCTACTTAAGGATTAGTAGCTGCTCGGCTTTTTCTTGAACTTGCGCTCGCCGTCGAATTTGCGTTCGCCATCAGCGGCGCCATCCGGACGGCCTTCGTCCTGACGCATGTTGATTGGAATGCCACGCACACGAGTGCGTTTCAGTGCGTTGTTGGCTTCGGCGGGCATGCCAGACGGCAGTTCGACGGTGCTCGATTCGTCGTAAAGCGCAATGCGGCCAATAAAGCGGCTTTCGATGCCGGCTTCGTTGGCGATGGCGCCGACGATGTCTTTGACCTGAACGCCATGGTCGCGGCCCACATCGATGCGGTAACGCACCATGTCACCGGCTGGCGCTGCGGCACGACGCGGTTTGTCTTCAAAACGCGGGCGATCACTGCTGCCTTCGGAGCGTGGCTTGGCGCCACGGTCATCGAAACGCGGACGGCTTTCGTCGGAGCGCGGCTTGCGATCACGTTCGCTGAAAGTGCCCGGGCGACGGCTGTCAGCGGCAGGCATCGGGCGCGCGACGGGATCTTCACCGGGAATCTGCAGTGGCTTGCCCTTTTGCGCCATCATGGCCAATGCGGCAGCAACTTCTTCAGCTCCGACGTTTTGCTCTTCGGCAATTTGCGAAACGATGTTGGCGAAGAAATCGAGACCTTCAGCGTTCAATACCTCGACAACGCCAGCCTTGAAGTCGGCAACGCGTTTGTTGGTCACGTCAGCGCGGCTCGGCAGGGTCAGCGGGGCGATTGGCGAGCGAGTAGCGCGCTCGATGCTGCGCAGCATGCTGACTTCGCGTGGTGCGACAAAGAGGATGGCGTTGCCGGTGCGGCCAGCGCGGCCGGTGCGGCCAATGCGGTGCACGTAGGCTTCGGTGTCATACGGAATATCGTAGTTAACGACGTGGCTGACGCGTGGCACGTCGATACCGCGTGCGGCGACGTCGGTGGCGACAACGATGTCGAGGGCGCCGGACTTCAATTGCTCAATGACGCGTTCGCGCATCTGCTGGTTGAGGTCGCCGTTCAGTGCAGCAGCGGCATAGCCACGGGCGGAAAGCTTGTCGGCCAATTCGACGGTGGAGTTCTTGGTGCGCACGAAAATAATGGCAGCGTCGAAATTGTCTTCAACTTCGAGGATGCGGGTCAGCGCATCCAGCTTGTGCATGCCGCTGACTTGCCAGTAAACCTGACGAATCGCAGCAACGGTGGCGGTAGCCGACTTGATCTTGATTTCGCGCGGCTCGACCAGATACTTCTGGGCAACGCGGCGAATCTGATCCGGCATCGTGGCGGAGAACAGGGCGGTTTGGTGCTGGGCCGGGGTGCGTTCGAGAATCCATTCGACGTCGTCGATGAAGCCCATGCGCAGCATTTCGTCGGCTTCGTCGAGAACCATGGTCTTCAGGTTGTCGAGGTTGAGCGTTTTGCGTTCGATGTGGTCCATGACGCGACCCGGGGTGCCGACAACGATATGGGCGCCGCGCGACAATTGCTTGAGCTGGATGGTGTAGCTCTGGCCGCCGTAGATCGGCAGCACGTGGAAACCGGGCAGGTTCTTGGCGTAGCTTTGCAGCGCCTCGGCAACCTGGATGGCCAGCTCGCGCGTCGGGGTCAGCACCAGTGCCTGCGGCTTGGTCAGTTTGACGTCGATCTGTTCCATCAGGGGCAGGGCGAAGGCGGCGGTTTTGCCGGTGCCGGTTTGCGCCTGACCAATCAGGTCGCGGCCTTGAAGTAGAACAGGGATACACTCGGCCTGAATCGGCGACGGGGTTTCGTAACCGATATCTGCCAGAGTTTTGAGAAGTGATGCGCTTAAGCCGAGATCGGCAAAGCTCTGAGCAGTTGTGGCCTCAGTTGATGACATGCTGTTTCCTTTCATCGTCGCTATTAGGCTTTGTTATGGCTTGCGACGGATAGGCCCGATGGGTCGGGCGGCCTGAGTTCCCCGATGCAGCCGTGCCGGGGGCGAATCAATGAGGTGAACCTGCAAACAAGAACGACGGGGGCTGCTTCGAAAGACCTGCGGGCGATGCATCAACGCATTGATATTATTAGTTTACTCTATTTTTGACTATCGCGATACTAGACATTCCGTAATTGCTATCTGAAAGCGCTGGCATCAGAATGCACGGCAAAAGAAATAGAGAGCCTCGGTGTCGCGGCTAGGGGCGGATTGGAGAGAGTCATTTCGTTAAGCTCGGGATTGTTTAATCGATTCGGACTGTATTTTCGACAGTCCTTACACTTGCGCCTGACCCTTCTGGCATTGACGCCGGTTCTCGTTTTTCCAATTCTGGCGGCCGTTATGCTGGCGCTTGGAAACGATTATTTCGAGCGCATCATGCGGCACAAGGTGGCAGCTGATCTGGCTATTGCACAGGAGCATTTGCGGTTTGTGCAGACAAATGTTGCGGTCGACATCAAAAGTCTGGCAGATTCTTCGCGGATCCAGCGCCTGTTGGAAGGTAAGGCGACGGATGTGCCGTTGGCTGAAGTGCTGGCGTCCCGCCAGGAAAACATTGGACTCGATTTTCTGGCGATAGTGGGCGCTGATGGGCGTGTGATCGCAGCAGGCGATGTGCTGCAGCGCGGTGCGTCGTATGTTGATTTTGCCGTGATGGCGAAAATGCGTCAGGAGAAAAAGGCGTTTAGCGGGATCGAGGTTCTCTCGGCAGACCAGTTGGCGCAGCTTGCCGAGGCATTGCCATCCCGCGCGCAGATTCCACTGTTGGAAACTGAGCCGGTGGGGTCTTCCGGACAAAATGCCGAGCAGCGTGGCCTGGTCGTTATTGCTGCGCGCCCGATGAGTCATGCCGATGGTGCGCCTTACGCTTATATCATTGGTGGTGTGCTGCTCAACCGAAATAACGGGTTTGTTGATTACATCGCACGCGCTGCTTCGGCGGCGGGCCTGATGCCGGTTAGCTCCTTCAGTGCGGCGACACTTTTTCTCGGCGATGTGCGGATTGCTACCAGCGTTCGTCTTGACAGTGGCGAGCGGGCGATTGGTACTCGGGTCTCAAAGGAGGTGCGTGAGGCGGTATTTGAGCGTGGTGAAACCTGGGTTAATCGTGCATTTGTCGTCGATCAGTGGGCGATGACCGCCTATGAACCCGTCCATGATGTCAATGGGCGGCGTGTCGGCATGCTTTACAGCGGATTTCCGGAGGCGCCGTTTTCGACTGTGCGCTGGCAACTGCTCGGTATTCTGATGCTCGCCATGGCACTGACTGTGGTGCTGGCTTCGTGGCTTTCCTGGCGTTTGATGCGCAGTATCGTCGACCCATTGCGCCGACTTGAAGCGGCGATGCAGGCGGTTAGCTGTGGGCAAATGGAAGCGCGTGTCGGGGCGATGCCGGGCGCGGACGAGTTGGCACGTCTGGCCGAACTGTTTGATCGCCTGCTTGATACGATTCGCGACCAGACGGCTGATTTGCGTAGTTGGGCAACGGCGCTTGATCATAAAGTGATGGAGCGCACCCGTGATCTGGAGGCGGCTAATCTTGAGTTGAAAGTGGCGCGCGACTCGGCTGAAATGGCCAATCGTTCAAAAAGCGATTTTCTGGCCAATATGAGCCACGAAATCCGCACGCCGATGAATGCCATCATCGGTTTGAGCTACCTGTTGCGCAAGGAATTGAGCGATCCGGCCCAGCGCGAACGCTTGAGCAAGATCAACGGGGCGGCGCAGCATTTGCTGGCGGTCATCAACGATATTCTTGATTTGTCGAAAATTGAAGCCGATAAATTGCAACTGGATTTGGCGCCGTGCGAGGTATCGCAGATCTTCGATGCCGTACTCAGCATGATAGTTGAGCGTGCCCAAGCTCAGCATTTGCGGCTGGAGCATGAGATCGCTCCCGAGCTGGCTGGCTTGTTTGAGGGCGATGCGCTGCGACTCAAGCAGATTTTGCTCAATTTTGCCGGCAATGCACTTAAATTTACCGAGCACGGCAGCGTTACTTTGCGCGCCCGCGTGCTCGAAGAATCGGCGGAAAATGGGGTGCTGGTCCGTTTTGAAGTGATCGATAGCGGTATTGGTATAGCACCTGACACCATCCCGCGGCTGTTCTCGGTCTTTGAGCAGGCCGATAGCTCAACAACCCGGCGTTATGGTGGAAGCGGGCTGGGACTGGCCATTTCTCGTCGTCTGGCGCTGATGATGGGCGGTCAGGTTGGTGTTGAAAGCGAGTTGGGTAAAGGCAGCACTTTTTGGTTTACTGCCCGGCTGAAGCGTCTGGTGGCTATTGAGCAGCCTTTGCCCGAGCCGGCCGAGGTGCTTTCGGCCGATGAGATCGAGCGTCAGGTAATTTTGCAAGCGGTTGGTCGGCGCATTCTGCTGACGGAAGATAATGCTATCAACCGAGAGGTGGTGCTCTATCTGCTGTCTGATGTCGCACTGAATACCGATGTTGCTGAAGACGGCATGCAGGCCGTGGCAAAGGCGGCTAGCGTCGCTTACGACCTGATCCTGATGGATGTCCAGATGCCCAATATGGATGGACTGGAAGCAACGCGCCGTATTCGTCAATTACCCGGTTACGAAGCGGTCCCGATTCTTGCCTTGACTGCCAATGCTTTTGATGAAGACGCACAGCGCTGTCGAGAGGCTGGTATGAACGCCCATCTTGCGAAGCCGGTTGATCCGGATGCCTTGTTCAAGGCTCTGCATAACTGGCTACCGCCGGTTTAGTGGCGGCTTGCCAGGCTGGCAAGTTCTTCGGCGGTAAATCCGGCAGCCAGGCGAGCGCTCTGATTCATCGGCGCACTCGGCCAGGGGGCCTTGAATTCATTCAATAGCTGGCGAAAGGTTGCTTCGGCGACCAGTCCGCGCTCGGCGCAAAGCTGGCGGAACCAGGTGTCGCCGAGGCCGACATGGCTGATTTCGTCGCGCAGAATGATGTCGAGAACACGAGCGGATTCGTGGTCGCCGACCTGCTCCAGTTTTCTCTGAATCGGCGGCGTCGCATCCAATCCGCGTGCTTCGAGCAGGCGCGGGACTAGCGCCATGCGCGCCAAAACATCACAGGAGGTCTTTGCGGCCATCTCCCACAGCCCGCCATGGGCGGGGAAGTCGCCGTAGTCGTGGCCGAGGGAGAGCAGGCGTTCACGCAGGATCTGGAAGTGGTAAGCCTCCTCAGCGGCCACCCCTATCCAGTCGGCGTAATACTGGCGCGGCATGCCGGGAAAGCGCGCGGCGTGATCAAGGGCCAGATTGATCGCTGAAAACTCGATGTGAACAATGGCGTGCAACAGTCGGGCGCGACCTTCGGGGCTTTTGGGATTGCGTTGTTGCACTGCGCCGGGAGCGACCAGCTCGGGTTTTTCCGGGCGACCGCAGGCCAGTTGCGGGCTGGGCGGAATATCGATGTTCAGGAGCCCGGCGTTCCAGTTTTCGGCAAGTGTTGCGGTCAACGCCAGTTTTTGCTCGATTTTTGTCGCCGCCAGCGCCTCGGCCAGGGCCTGAAACAGTGACGCGTTCATGGTGCGGGGTTGGTGTAGCGCAGATGAATGGCGTCGATTTCGCCAAGGATTTCAGCAGACAGCGGCGTGCGCACTGCCGGCAGGGTTTCCTTGAGCTGGGCCAGCGACGAGGCGCCGATGATGGTGCTGCTGACAAACCAGCGCGAATTGACGAAGCCGAGTGCCAACTGGGTCGGTGTCAGGCCGTAGCGTTCGGCCAGCGCGGCATAGGCGGCGACGGCGGGGGCTACATTGGGCTTGGTGTAGCGTTGACCAAAGCTCGGCCATTGCGTCAGGCGGCCGGCGGCGTTCGGGTTGGCCAGGTATTTTCCCGTCAGGTGGCCGAAGGCGAGCGGTGAATAGGCGAGCAGGCCAATCTGCTCGCGATGGCAGACTTCGGCCATGCCGCTTTCAAAGGTGCGCGTCATCAGGTTGTAGGCATTCTGCGTCGACACGATGCGCGGCAGGCCGCACTCTTCGGCGAGGCGGGTGAATTGCATGATGCCCCACGGGTGTTCGTTGGAGACTGCAACCTGACGCACCTTGCCTTCGCGGACCAGTTCGGCCAAGGCTTCCAGTTGCTCGCGGATCGGCGTGGCGCCACGTTCATCCTGGGGTTCAAACTGCCACTGGCCGAACATGGGCTGGTTGCGTTCCGGCCAGTGCAGTTGGTAGATATCGATGTAATCCGTCTGCAAACGCTGCAGCGAGCCGTCAATGGCGGCGCGGATATTGGCCCGGTCGAGCGCCGGCGGGCCATTGCGAATCCAGGTCAGGCTACGCGCCGGGCCGGCGACTTTGGTGGCGAGAACGATCTTGTCGCGTTGCTGGTGTGCCAGCCAGTTGCCGACGATGGTTTCGCTGGCGCCGCAGGTTTCCGGGCGCGGTGGCACCGCGTACATCTCGGCGGTGTCGATGAAATTGACCCCTTCGCTCAGCGCGTAGTCAAGCTGGGCGTGGGCATCGGCGGCGCTTGTTTGCTCGCCGAAGGTCATGGTGCCGAGGCAGATATCGGGAACCAGCAGATTACTTTTGCCAAGTGGGCGTATGGACATGGGGTTCTCCAAAAAATGGGGCATAAATCAGGGTTGACCGCAAAGGACACCATAAATCAGTACATGGCGCTGCAAGACAGGGTCGAAACTGGCCGGGATGATCGCCAGCCCATGATCCTCTGGCCTCGGGCAATGGCTGACGACCCAGCGACAGGCCGCGACATGCGCATCATCAAAACTTTCGAACAAGCCTTGCAATTGCGCAGCGCGAACCGGCAAAAAATCGCCTGTGATGCGATCAAGCAGGGTGTCCGTATCCAGGCGCTGCACCGCGTAACCTGCTGCCTTGCGGGGCAGGGGGAGATTGGCCAGAGAAAAACGGTCGCCGAAAGCGTCGTCGGGGAATTCAAAGCGGTTCATGTCCGGCATTTTAGCGTTAAGCGATGAACGAATTGCCGGCAGGTAGTAGAATGCCGGCTGTCACAAAAACTACACGGAACTGTCATGTTCAGTCGTTTGATGCCCAAAGAGGGCAAGTATTTTGATCTGTTTAACGCACATGGTGCGCTGATTGTTCAAGGCGGCGCCGCATTAACGGCATTGATAGGCGCACTGGTTGATAACCCGAAAAATGCCGCTGTTCATGCCGATCTGATTGATGATATCGAGCGCAAGGCGGATGCAATTACGCATGACACCCTGGCGCAGTTACATACCTCGTTTATTACGCCATTCGATCGTGATGAAATCCATCAGTTGATCAACAGCATGGATGACATCCTCGATGTTATTCAGGATGTGGCTGAATCGATGTCGCTTTACGATATTCAACGCGTGCCATCTGACGCCAAGATGCTGGCCGATGTCACCGAGAAAAGCTGCATTCTGGTCAATAAAACCGTCAAGCTGCTGCACAACATGGACAACGGCCCAGCCATCCTCAAGTATTGCCACGAAATCGATGAGCTTGAATCAGAGGCGGATCGCATGTTGCGTGCAGCGATGTCCAAGGTTTTTCGTGAAGAGCCGGATGTTCGCCAGGTAATCAAGCTCAAGGAAATGTACGAATTGCTGGAGTCGGTCACTGACCGTTGCAAGGACGTGGCCGGGACGGTTGAAGCCATCGTTCTCGAAAACTCCTGAGCGGGGTTTTCGCCATGGAAAATCTCACCATGAGCTTCGGGGTGATCGCTACCCTGGTCATCGTCGCCTTGCTGTTCGATTTCATGAATGGTTTCCACGATGCGGCCAATTCGATTGCCACCATTGTTTCGACCAGGGTTCTGAAGCCTTTTCAGGCGGTCGTCTGGGCTGCAGCCTTCAATTTTCTGGCCTATTTTCTGTTCCATCTGACGGTCGCCAAAACCATAGGCAAAGGGACGGTTGATCCGTCCATTGTTGATCATTACATTATTTTTGGCGCGCTGATCGGGGCGATTGTCTGGAACGTCATCACCTGGTTTTACGGCATTCCCTCGTCGTCATCGCATGCGTTGATAGGCGGTTTGGTCGGTGCAACAGTGGCCAAGGTCGGTTTTGGTGGGCTGATTATGGGCGGCGTATTGAAGATCATCGCCTTCATTTTTATTGCACCTTTTCTCGGCTTTGTCATTGGCGGAACGATCATGGTGATTGTTTCCTGGCTCTGCCGGAACATGCCGGCACGCAGGGTGGACAAGTATTTCCGTCGTTTGCAACTACTCTCCGCCGCCGCCTATAGTCTTGGCCACGGTGGCAATGATGCGCAGAAAACGGTAGGCATTATCTGGATGCTGCTGATTGCCGCTGGTGTTTCGCAGGCTTCCGATGCTGCGCCGCCGAGTTGGGTGGTGTTTTCCTGCTATGCCGCGATGGGTGTTGGCACCATGTTTGGTGGCTGGCGCATCGTCAAAACCATGGGCAACCGGATTACAAAGCTCAATCAGGCGCGCGGGTTCAGTGCCAACAGTGGTGGTGCCATCACCTTGTTCATGGCAACAGCACTCGGTATTCCGGTGTCGACAACACACACCATTACCGGCGCCATTGCCGGTGTCGGTTCTACGCGCGGCTCACGCCGCGTGCGCTGGGGTGTGGCTGGTGGGATTGTCTGGGCTTGGATACTGACCATCCCCTGCAGTGCGGCAATGGCTGCGCTAGCCTGGCATTTTGGTCGCGTGATTCTCTGATTTGAAGATTTTCGGCTTCGTCACCCTGTTGGGTATCCTGATCTGGGTGACGATAAGCTTCCCATTCCTTTGGGAAATCAGTATTGCCAGTAGCATAGGCGGTATCTGGTGGTTCTTTTTCCGCGAACCGCCATCGCCAGAAGATTAGGCCGGGATATCCGGTACCAGCATTTCTTCGAGCAATAAAATTCTGTCCTTTAAGGCCAGCTTGCGCTTTTTCAGCCGGCGAACCAGCAAGTCATCGGGCGGTGGGCTGACTGCCAAGTGGGCAATTACCTGATCAAGGTCGCGGTGTTCAAGATTCAACTCATGGAGTTGCGCCTGCAGGTTGCTGACTTCTTCTTCATTTAGAGGTGAATTGGCCATCTAGGGCTCCGGTTGGCGTGCACTGTTATTTGCTAGAATAACCCGAACAACTATCAAGGAGGAGAGCCGAATGCAACACCACGTTATCGTGTCCTTTGGTAAGGACCAGGAGTTTGAGTTCAAGCTAGGCGGTATTCAGTCTGGCGGTAGCGCAGCGGAAGAGGCGCGGATGTGGTTCAGTCGGGAGTTTGAAGCCCTGGAATGCGATGTGGCGACCCCAACCGGCAAGATTTTGGCCGTGGACCGCATACTCAGTGTCGCCAAATACGCAGGTGAAGGGCGTTTTCGTGAGCAGCCCGAGTGGGGGCAAAACTTTGCCCGCCACACCGTGGCACTGCTGGGGCGTGATCTGATTCGCGTTGATGCGGCCAATTACAGCATCGGTTATTGATGAACAAGGCGTTCGTCAGGGAGAGCGATAGCGAGGATGACGAAGAGCTTTCACCCGCACTGCAACTCCCTGCCGGAACGCGCAACTACATTACCCCGGCTGGCCATGCCCGGCTGAAGAGCGAACTGGAACATCTGATCAAGCGCGAGCGCCCGCATGTTGTCGAGGTGGTCGCCTGGGCTGCTTCGAACGGGGATCGTTCGGAAAATGGTGACTACATTTACGGCAAGCGCCGCCTGCGCGAGATAGACCGCCGTATCCGTTTTTTGACCAAGCGTCTGGATATTGCCGAGATTGTTGATCCCTTGCGTCAGGGGGAAAGCGATCAGGTTTTCTTTGGTGCCCGGGTGACCATTGCCGACACAGACGGTGCCGAGAATACTTACACGATAGTCGGTGTCGATGAAACTGATGTCGCACGCGGCCGTATCAGCTGGATTTCCCCGCTGGCACGTGCCCTGATCAAATCACGGGAGGGCGATAGCATTCGTTTTCAAAGTCCGATGGGCATCCGTGAGATTGATATCATCAACGTCGCTTATCTCAGTATCGATTGAGCGCTTTCTGCTGCAGGAGCTGCTTTACATTCCTTTGCGGAAACTGTCATATTCGTCACAAACGGTAGATTGGCTTCGCGCTAATATATATGGCATTAATCCAATGCCAAAAGTCTCAGGGAGTCACGATGTCAGGACAACTTATTCTCATCAAAGCGATACGTAGCGGTCGCCTGGCCGATGTGCGTGCTGCGCTGGACTCCGGCTTGGCGGTTGAGCTGGATGATGGTCTGGGTGACCCCGGTTTGCCGATGGGAGTTGCCTGTTTCATGGGATTTGTCGATATCGTGCGCGAACTGGCGGTACGTGGCGCCAAGGTTAACCTGCCGGATAACAGCATTTCGACTTCGCCGCTCAACATGGCACTCCGTGGAGGCAAAACAGAGGTGATTCGGACGCTGGTCGAACTTGGGGCTGATGTGCCAGAAGGCATGAAAACAGGACTCTCTGAACACGATCTCATGCTGGCGCAATGGAAAGCCCATCGCGACGGTAAAATTTCTCCGAAGGCTGCCGAAGCCTTGGGTGCTGCGCCTGAATTCGAGGAAATCGAGGTGTTGCGCTGTGCCGGCACCGATACGCAAGTGCTGGATGCAGAAATGTTGCGTGCCGCGCGCGATATGCGCTGAATGATTCGCAGCGCCCCCTTGAATTACTGAGAGCAGACCCCAACTCCGGTCTTACCTATTTGGTTTGATTGGGAGTTAAAGCATGTCCGAGTCTGCAACCGCGAACGCAAATCGCGAAACCCTGGGCTTCCAGGCTGAAGTAAAACAACTACTGCAACTGATGATTCACTCCTTGTACAGCAACAAGGAGATTTTCCTGCGCGAGCTGGTTTCCAATGCCTCCGACGCCTGCGACAAGCTGCGTTTTGAAGCCTTGAACAACGCCGCACTGTATGGTGACGATGGCGATCTGAAGATTCGCATCGCCTTCAACAAGGTAGCGCGCACCATTACCATTTCCGACAACGGCATCGGTTTGAGCCGTGATGAAGCCGTCGAGCACCTCGGCACCATCGCCAAGTCGGGCACCAAGGAGTTCTTCTCCGCATTGACCGGCGACCAAGCCAAGGATGCGCACCTGATCGGCCAGTTCGGCGTCGGTTTCTACTCTTCCTTCATCATTGCCGACAAGGTGACTGTGGTTTCGCGCCGTGCCGGTGTTGAAGCCAATCAGGCGGTGTGCTGGGAATCCGGTGGCGAGGGCGATTACACCGTCGAGATGGTTGAAAAAGCCAGCCGTGGTACTGATGTCACCCTGCATCTACGCGAAGGTGAGGATGAATTCCTTGGCGGCTGGAAGCTGAAGTCCATCATCCGCAAGTATTCCGACCACATCACCCTGCCTATCGTGATGCAGAAGGAAGAATGGAATCAGGAAAAGGGCGAGCAGGTGATGACCGAGGAAGACGAAACGGTCAACCAGGCTAACGCACTGTGGGTTCGCCCCAAATCCGAGATCACCGACGAGCAGTACAAGGAATTCTACAAGCACGTTGCCCACGATTTTGAAGATCCGTTGGCGTGGACCCATGCCCGCGTCGAAGGCAAGCAGGAATACACGCAACTGCTGTACATCCCGGCCCGCGCCCCGTTTGACCTGTGGGACCGCAATGCTCGCCACGGCATCAAGCTCTACGTTCGTCGCGTTTTCATCATGGACGACGCCGAACAACTGATGCCGCTTTACATGCGCTTCGTGCGCGGCGTGGTCGATTCCTCCGACCTGCCGCTCAATGTTTCGCGTGAAATTCTGCAGCAGAGCAAGGACATCGACGGCATCCGCAGCGGCTGTACGCGCAAGGTGCTCGGCATGCTGGAAGACTTGGCCGAGAACGACAAGGAGAAGTACACCAAGTTTTGGGAAGCCTTCGGTTCGGTACTCAAGGAAGGTGTTGGCGAAGACCATGCCAACAAGGACAAGATCGCCGGCCTGATTCGTTTTGCCTCAACGCACAACGACACACCCGAGCAAAATGTCTCGCTGGCTGACTACATTGGCCGCATGAAGGAAGGTCAGGAGAAGATCTACTTCGTCACTGCCGACACCTTCAACGCCGCCAAAAATAGCCCGCACCTCGAAATTTTCCGCAAGAAGGGCATCGAAGTGCTGCTGCTCTCCGACCGCGTCGATGAGTGGG
>CAXYZX010000015.1:0-27276 GCA_964293845.1 uncultured Dechloromonas sp. | reverse complement strand
ATTTAGGTCGTTTATGCCAATTGAGGGTTTTTGGGATCATCTATACTCTCGTGCTATAGAACTCAATCTTTCGCGGCCATTATTCTATGCAATTCATTATTTAACCAAGCTTCTCGACACGCCTGTTCCGAATGATTTTTACCAATCTATCTTACAAATCGGTGCACCGCGAGAATCAATCAGTTCGATTATGGATTTTTTGATTTTGCGAAGTTTCGCTTCTATCGTATTCGAGCAGAAAATAGGATTACTGGGTCCTTCTAAATTTCTGATGTATGTACGTTCGCATTATTTGAGGATGCCAATACATTTATTGTTACCTCACTTGTTCAGAAAACAGTTTTTTTCAACTAATAACTAAAGAATTTGGATTATTGAGATGGCGCTTTGTGCAGTAGATCGGACAGGTATCTGGAAGGAATCGCATAACTAATTCCGGATGGATGACTAAGGGCTGCTTCCTTAGTTCCTTTTACAAATACCATATTGATAATACCGAATACTTCGCCTGATTCCGGATCAAAAACCGGGCTACCGCTGTTCCCTGGATACGCTGTAGCATCAAGCTGGAAGATGTTGAAAGTTCCATTTTTTAACCGACGGATCAATTTTTCGTTGATCTGTTGAGAGTTTCCCGCAGGCAAAGCAATTGGTGTTACTGATGAAACCATCCCGCGATGAGTGACGGGAGAAAAGCCAAGCGCGCCACCAATTGGAAAGCCGGTAAATGCAATGCTCTGGCCTTCTCGCATGGAGTCCGAATTGCGTAGGGTAAGCGTAGGGAGGGCGGGGCCTTCAATACGCAAAATTGCGAGATCATGTTCCCGGTCACGATTGGCTAGGTAAGCACGCCTCACTTGAGGTTGGCCTTGTGCATCACGAGCTTGAATGACCAGAGTAGGGTCGTCTGGTCCGGCGCTGTCAGGCACAACGTGAGCATTGGTGGCGACCAGGTTTCCATTTCCCATGACAAAACCTGTACCACGCAACGCAAATTGCGGGCTATTCGTTTTCTTGTAAGTTCCCACTACGACAATGGATGGTTTGATGCGCTCAATGGTGTCGGCTATGTCTGCATATACCAGAGGCGAAAAAAAAATCTGGCCCGCCAAAAATCCTAAACCTAGAAGAGCATGCCAGAAACCCCTGATAGTCATTACATCAACCTGCGATTTGAAATGCGGGTGTATTCCGGGGAAGGGGTGGTAATGGATGGGTCAAAGGGGTGTTCGTCGCGTTTGAAAATTTCACGGATCCGTTTGACGTAGCCTTGGGTCTCAGCATATGGGGGGATTCCTGCGTATTTGTTCACGGCGCCCTCTCCAGCGTTATAGGCTGCTGCGACTAGCGCTACATCACCTTTAAAGTAGGCGAGTAGCCAGCGAAGATAAGCTAGTCCGCCGCGTATGTTTTGCTCAGGGTCAAATGGTTTTTTGACATTAAAACGCTCGGCAGTTTCGGGAATTAACTGCATTAAACCTTGAGCATTTTTAGGAGATAGAGCGCCAGGGTTAAAGTTTGATTCGGCGCGAATGACAGCCATTGCTAGGCGCGGGTAGACACCATACTGAGGGGCAAGTCTTAGGACCATGTCCATTACCTTGCGATGATCTGGATTGGCTTTGGCAACAATATCATTGCCGTTACTGTCAAAATCAAGCTCGTCAAGTCGTGTAAGACATTCCGGTCGTTTGTTTGTTGGTTCGCCAACCTGCGCAAGCATGCGGTGGGCCGGTTGATCTCCCTGCTTTGCCGCCATGTCAAAAAAATAGGCAGCCATGGCATCATCACGAGGAATACCGCGCCCATTGGCATATATCCAGCCCAAGCTGTATTGGGCTTCGCTATCGCCGTACTTTGCTGCGGTACAGTAAAGCTCTATCGCTTTCGCCGGGTTACGTGTCACACCTTCACCGTGCTCATGACTGCGTGCTTCATTGCGTAAGGCGGTGAGACGGTCTGCACTGACTTTGGCAACATCTGCCAAAGCATACCCGCTCCAGTTGCTGAACAGCACGACGGACCAGAACGCCAGGGGGCGTAGGCGCGGCAGTTTGGAGAGGGTATGTTTCATGGCAGATTCCTTACTTCAAACTATAGACGCCAGACACTGATGCCTTGTTCAGAGAATGCAGTGGCATCCAGCATGCTCTTGACGTCGGTAACGATACCATTGCTTTCCAGTTTTGCAATGAAGTCGGCAACTGGGCGGGACTTGAATTCTTTATGATTAACTGCGGCAACAATAGCGGCAGCCTTGGGCAGATTTTCCCATGAGACCAAATCGACACCGTATTCGTGATGTGCCTCCTTGGTGTCAGCGACTGGGTCGTGGACGATAACTTTAGCGCCGTAGGATTCGAGTTCACGAATAACGTCAATAACGCGAGAGTTGCGTAGGTCTGGGCAGTCTTCCTTGAAGGTCAGGCCAAGAACGATGATGGGACAATCCTTGACCGGATGGCCATTGCGCACCATCTGTTTGATCGTCTTTTCAGCGATAAATTTGCCCATACCATCATTGATGCGGCGGCCGGCGAGAATGACTTCTGGTTGATAGCCCAGTTTTTGTGCTTTGTGGGTGAGGTAGTAAGGATCAACACCAATGCAATGGCCGCCGACCAGACCCGGTCGGAAAGGCAGGAAGTTCCATTTAGTACCTGCGGCCTGCAGCACCTCGAGTGTGTCGATGCCTATCTTGTCAAAAATTATTGCCAATTCATTCATTAATGCAATATTTAGGTCGCGCTGGGTGTTCTCAATGACTTTGGCCGCTTCGGCAACCTTGATGCACGATGCCGGGTACACTCCTGCCGTGATTACGCTACCGTAGATTTCCTGAACAACCGCCAATGTTTCAGGGGTGTCACCGGAAACCACCTTGACGATCTTGGTGACTGTACGTTCCTTGTCGCCTGGATTAATTCGCTCTGGTGAATAGCCGACGAAGAAGTCTTTCTTCCATGTTTTGCCTGAGTGTTGCTCAATGATGGGAATGCAAATTTCCTCAGTTGCACCTGGGTAAACCGTTGACTCAAAGACGATGATGGCACCCTGTTTCAGGTTCTGGCCAACTGCACGCGAGGAACTGACGAGTGGGCTAAAGTCTGGCTGGTGGGCATCGTCGACCGGCGTAGGTACTGCAACGATGACGAAATCTGCGTCCTTCAATGCTGCAGCATCGGTGCCAACTTCAAGTAGCGTTGCTGCCTTGAGGTCTTCGGTGCTAACCTCACCTGTAGGGTCAAAGTGCTGCTTGTAGCAGGCAATTTTTTCGGCAGACAAATCAAGTCCAATGGTGCGGAATTTCTTGCCGAACTCTACAGCAAGAGGAAGGCCAACATAGCCCAGTCCAACAACGGCGATTGTTTTCATATTTGAACTCTTAAAATTTATGGATAGTTGTTAAAGGTCTTTTTGCAAACGTGCAACTTCAGATTGGGCGGAGAATTTTTCGCCAAGCTTGGCTAGTGCGTCGAGTTCTTTCCGTGCTTCATCCTTGCGGCCGGCACCAATAAGTACTTTTGCCAGATTTAGCTGAATCGCAGTCGCCTGTGGAGAGATTTCCAGGGCTTTTCGCAATAGTTCAACCGCTTTGGCGGTCTCGCCTTTACTGACAAGAAGCATCGCCATGGTGTCCATGAAGGGCGGCTGGTTGGGGGCCAACTGGTTGGCCTTCTCCGCGTATTCCATTGCTTTTGGTGATTTCATCTCGCCGGAAACCCACGCAAGATTGTTAAGTACAAGCGCGTTGTTGGGCTGAATTTCCAACGCATTACGATAGTGTTGTGTTGCGGCTGGGTAATCCTTGCGGGCCGTAGCAATGTCACCCAAGTGCATGCGGAACGCGATGTCTTTGAGATGTTCCTTGGTCCAGGTTGCAGCCAACTTTTCAGCCTCAGCCATGTTGCCTGATGCCAGTAGCGCAGTGTGTAGCTTAATAGCCAGTTCTGGGGCTGGTGCTTGCTTTAGGCCATTCCGGTAGGCTGCAATGGCTTCCGGCCATTGTTTGCTTGAGGCATTAATATCGCCTTCAAGTACAAAGCCGGTGGCCTCTTTCGGGCGTTGTTTCTGGATGTCGCGAGCTAGCGCAAGTGCATCCTGTGGTTTTTTGCTATCCAGAGCTAGAAGAATCAGGCCACGTTGGGCTTCCAGCAGATCAGGCTTGATCTCCAGTGCTTTGCGTAGATTCTTTGCTGCCTCATCCTTGTTTTTATTGGCGAGGTTTATCTCGGCCATACGCATTTGGGCGATTGGTGAGTTCGGTTGCAATGAAGCTAGTTTTCCAAAAGTACTTAATGCCTGGTTTGAATCACCGGATATTTGCTGTGTACGACCTAGTGCATCAAGTAATTCGGGTTTGTCTGGTATTGCAGCAAGCGCATTTTGAGCAGCGCTCAGGGCAGATTTTAGGTCTTTGTTGCGTAGATGGAACTCGATTTGAGCTAGTCTTGGTCCCAACTCAGTCGGATTCGCCTCGACAGCCTTTGTTATGAAACTGAGAACTTCTTCAGGCTTGCCTCCTGCTGCATTTTTTAGGTCAGCCAAGGCAAGCAGCGCACCAATATTTTTTGGGTCGGAGATAAGAACTGTTTCGAATCGCTTACGAGCATCATCAGGTTTTTTTTCCGCCATGTCCATTGCAGCCAGGCTTGCTGCGGCAGGTAGGAATGCCGGGCTGATTGAAAGTGCCTTTTCGAAGCTGGCTCGAGCACCTGCAACGTCTTTTTTTGCGAGAAGTGTGCGAGCGCGCAAATTATAAGTGGCAGGATTGTCTGGCTGCTTTTTTTCAAGGCTATCGATAGCCTTCAATGCCTTATCCAGATCATTACGCCGCAAGTGGGCAGAAATGAGTGCTAGGTCTGCCGAAGTGCCCTTGTCCGAGGCGGAAATTTGTTCCAGTTCGCTGAAACCGGCATTCATATCACCTAATGCCATATGCGTAATAGCAAGTGAGGTGCGCTTTGCTGGATCATTAGGGTCAAGTTTGCTGGCTTTTGAGAAGTATTCTTCGGCTTTTTTCGCATCGCCATTCTGAAGGAAAGTTTGGCCGGCCAGTGCGAGTAGCGCGGGGTCTTTATCTATTTTTCCAATCACAGGAGTTAGTGTGGACATGGCTTTGCCTGATTGTCCTGTGCGTAGATAATTTGAAACTAGCAGGCGACGTGCCAGCGTCATTTCGGGGGCCAACTGCAATGCTTTGTTCAAATGGGACTCTGCCTGAACATAGGAGCCTAGTTGATACTCAATGGCGCCCGCTATCTGCAGAGCATTCGGGTTGTTCGGCGAAATTTTTAGAAGCTGCTGGGCAAGCTCTTTGGCTGTTTTGTAATCCTTGCGCTGGTAAGTTAACTGGGTGTCAAGATAGATAGTTTGCGGGTGTTTAGGCGCCACTTTTTTTAGCGCTTCAAGTTGTTTGACAGCATCATCGATCTTGCCCTGCTGCATCAGTCCGGAAATAATTGCAGAATGTGCCAAGAGGAAATCGGGCTTGGCTTCGACGGCTTTACGATAAAGCTCAAGTGCGCCGGTTTGATCGTTCTGAATACTGGCAAGTGAGCCTTTAAGTAATAGTGCTTCAGGGTCTTTAGGTGATTTGGCAAGAATGCCGTCAACAATTGCCAGTGAGCCATCAAAGTCACGGTTTGCTGCCTTAAGACGGGCACTGGCCAGCAAGGCTGGTGCGTAGTCTGGTTGGGCGGCAAGTGCAGCCGAAAGTGCAGCTTGGGCAGCTTCAGGGTTGCCTTGAGCTTGATAGGCGGCGCTGAGTATGGTTTTTAGATTGGCGGTCGGCTCGCCAGCAAGGACTTCGATATTGGAGAATTCGTCTGTGATTTTTTTGGCTTGGCCTGTGCTGAGCAAGGCCCGTGCAAGCAAAGGAACAGTTTGCTCAGCATTGTATTTCAGCTCCAGAGCTTTTCTAAGTTCGACCTCTGCACCTGCAGCATCAGCGCTCTCTAGTAAAGCCTTGCCAAGAAGAAAGCGTGCTTCACCCAGGTTGGGATTCTGCTGTAGCGCATTTTTCAATTGGATGACGGCGGACTTACTGTCATTTTTGGCCAGAAATTCCTTTCCGGATGTGATCAGAGTTTCTGGATTGTCACCGCCGCAACCAGCCAGCAAGGCGGTTAGCAGAGCTGTAGATAAAGCGGCAGAACGAAATTTGCTACGATTTTTCATGGTCAGGAATCTCAGGAAATGGGATTGTTATTTCAAGCCAAGGCGATGCATGAGGTCGTATAGCGTAGGCCGGCTAACGCCAAGAATTTCAGCGGCGCGTACAACGTTGCCATTGGCACGACCGAGGGCAGTTACTACTGCTTGGCGCTCTGCTTCGTCACGTACGCGGCGCAGGTCAATGAATTCATTTGCATCCTCAACTGATTGAGACAGGCCAATATCATCACGGGCGATTTGAGCGCCATCGGCCATGATGACTGCACGCTTGATACAGTTTTCCAACTCGCGAACATTACCGGGCCAGCGGTGTGCCTCAATGGCTCGGACGGCATCCTCAGTCAGTATCATATTGCCCCGGCTTTGCTCGGCGGCAAAGCGGCGGACAAAGGCATGAGCGAGCAATGCGGGATCTCCAACGCGTGATCTGAGTGGGGGAATATTGATAACAATTTCAGCAAGGCGATAGTAAAGATCTTCGCGGAAGCGGCCTTCTGTTATGAGAGAACCAAGATTCTGATGTGTCGCACAAACAATACGTACATCCACCGGAATTTCATGGCGTCCACCGACGCGTTCAATCACACGTTCCTGCAAAAAGCGCAACAGTTTGGATTGTAGTGGCAGCGGGAGATCACCAATTTCATCTAGGAAAAGCGTTCCTCCGTGTGCTGTTTCAATCTTGCCTGGTGTGGTTTTGGCAGCACCGGTGAAAGCACCTTTTTCGTAACCAAAAAGTTCGCTTTCCAGTAGATTGTCCGGAATTGCGGCGCAGTTAATGGCAATAAAGCGCTCTTTTTTTCGCGGCGAGCTTTCGTGTATGCCGCGTGCCAAAACCTCCTTGCCGGTTCCGCTCTCACCGAGCAAAAGGGCTGTGGCATTGCTGTTCGCTATCTTTTCTATGGTGCGGCAGACGCGCAGCATTTCTGCGTCTCTAGTAATTAGACCAGCCAGCGCAGCGGGGTGTTGCATCTCTTGCAGACGGCGGTTTTCTTGTTGTAGATCGTAGAGCCGGAAGGCTCGTTCAATAGTCAGCGTCAATAATTCCGGCTCAAAGGGTTTGGCGAAGAAGTCGTAGGCGCCCAAGGCGATGGCGCGTAGTGCATTTGTTCTATCGTTTTGCCCAGTAAGAACGATAACCTTGGTTTCGGGGGCGGCGGACAGTATTTGTTCAAGAAGTCGAAAACCTTCTGAAACGGAGTCAGCATCAGGTGGAAGACCTAAATCCATAGTGACCACTGGCGGTGCATGGCGATGAATTTGTGCCAGAGCAGTCTCGCGATCTCCTGCAGTCAAGGTCTCAAATTGATCAAAGGACCAGCGTAACTGTTTTTGCAGCGCTGGGTCATCCTCAACAATGAGCAGAGGGCGGGCCTTTTCGGCGCTCACAAGGCTTCCTTTTCCCGTAAATCGGACTCGGTGCGTATATCAAACAGGGGCAGGATCATCGTAATTCGCGTGCCTTGGCTTTCTTCGCTATCGACCAACATTTCTCCGCCCAATTCTCGAATATATTGCGCGCTTTCGTAGGCGCCGATTCCCATACCTGCTTGTTTGGTACTCTGAAAAGGCTTGAACAAGCGGTCTCGAATAAATTCCTGACTCATGCCATGGCCCGTGTCGCCAACCTCAATGGCGGCACGATCGCCCCGACGTTCCAGTGAAACCCATACTTTGCCGGACGGATCGGTTGCATCAAGCGCATTTTGAACGAGATGACCAATCACTCTTTCCAGGCGTTCTTCGTGACCTCTAGTGATCAAACGCTCACCAATTCGAAGCTCCAGAGAACAACCTTGGTCCATTTTACTCCGATGTATGCGTTCAATGACATCGGGAAGATTAACGCCACAGGCCGTGCCGGTTGGTGTTGCTCCTTCGCGTAATTGCATCATTAGCTGACGCATGCGCTCTACCGAGTGTTCGACAGTCATCAACATATCCTGTTGGAACTCCGGATTGTTCCGGTGACGCTCAGCATTGCGCAGCATGAGAGATAATTGGGTAACGATATTTTTAAGGTCGTGCACCACAAAGGCGGACATCTTGTTGAAAGCATCAAATTTACGAGCTTCAAGTAAGGCTTCCGTGGCCTGCATCTTGGCAAGGAAGCCTGCTGCTTGGCAGCCCGCAGTGCGCAGCAGGTCATTGACTTCCCAATTGACGTCGAGTTGTGTGCGAGAACTGGCAAGGATCACGAAACCGGTTATTTCGTTGCCTACCATGAGCGGAATCACCAACCAGGCGTTGGGAATATTGGAAATCCAGGCCGGAATGTCGAGTTGACCGTAACGTCCTGGATAACAGCGGAATTCTTCAAGATTGATTACCCAGCCGCTGGTCAACAGGAACTGAATCAGTGGCGAATTGAAATCTTCAGAGTTTTCTTCGGCGGGAATATTCCAGCGCGCGGCTTGGGTGAACGTCGGCTGACCTGCTTCCAGCAACCAGAGGCCGCCACCAGGGCTTTCAACCATATTCGCCAGTCCTCGAATGACCTGTTGCCCCATGGCTTTCGGAGAGTCTTGGGCAGATAGGGTTTGGGTAAATTTCAGCCATTCCTCGCGGTAATCATAGCGATAACTGAAAAAGTGCTTGCCTACCAGCACGCGCAGTTTGGCACGCATCGAGCCTGAAACAACCAGAAAACCCAAGCCCATAAGGCCGGCAAAGAACATGCCTAACTGCAGAGCACGTCCCCAGTCGCCGCCAAAATAGCGTACGTAATAACCAATACCGGCCATAAATAGTAAATAGAGGCCGGCAATCAGCAACGTCGCTGAATGGAAAGCGACTTTTTGTGAGAGGCGGATTTTTGAAGTCCAGTCGCGACTGCGTAGCGTGGACATTACCAGTAGGGGGATGACCAGCGTATTGACGAAGCCGCGAACCGCAAAGGCGTCGACATCGATGCGATTGAACATCAAAGCATCGGAGTAGAGGTAAAGATCAAAGACAAAAATGCTACCTAATCCCAAGCAGAGTGGCTTGATATTCCAGCGCGAGTCTTCCGAAACATTTCGGAAGAGTTGTTCGATTAGCATCAAGCCAAGCACGATCATCGATAGCGCCTGAAAAAGTATGGTACGAGCCCATTGCTCGGCTGGAATCAAGCCAAATGCTATGGCGAGATGTAGTGCCAAACCACCGATGATCGTTATCCAGCAGGCAGGAATAAGCCAGGGTGAGGTAAATTGGTGGTTTTGTTCCGTCGGTCTGTCCAGTGAGAGCAAAAGGACAAGGAAGGCGTACCAGCCTCCGTAGCGCAAGATATCCACCAAGGTGCTTGAGAGCAGTAGCAGGGCGTTGCTAGTCAGCGCGAAAATGGTTCCCAGCCCAGCCCAGCACGCCGAAAGCAGAATGGCAGCCAGCATTGCCCGGGTTCTAGAGCCTTGTCGCCATTCCTTGCCAAGTGAAAACAGGTAGGCGGCAAACAGCAGATAGCCGGTTGCAGCAATGCCGAAGCTCCAAGCGATCAATGATGCTGTTTGATTTTCCATAAATGGAATTTACACCACCACGCAGTAGGCGCGGTGGTTCGTGGTCAATGTGCGCCCTTGCCGGTCAGGACAACGCCAACCGTTTCGAAAAGGACGACAATATCCAGGAAAAGGGAGTGATTCTTGACGTAGTACAAGTCGTACTGCAGCTTTTCGGCGGAGTCCTCAACGGTGGCGCCGTAGTGATAACGTACTTGCGCCCAACCAGTTACACCGGGCTTGACACTGTGTCGAACAGCATAAAACGGGATTTCCTTGGTGAGTTGGTCAACGAAGAAGGGGCGTTCGGGGCGCGGGCCAACCAAGCTCATATCTCCCTTCAGTACGCTGAAAAGTTGTGGTAATTCATCAATACGCAATTTGCGAATGATGCCACCAACCTTGGTTACCCGGTCGTCCTTTGCCTTGGCCCAGATCGGTTTACCATCCTTTTCAGCATCATTGCGCATGCTACGAAATTTGATCACGTTGAACAGTCTGCCGTTCAGGCCAACCCGCTCCTGGCGGTAAAACACAGGAAATCCATTCTCAGCGATGATCAATAGTGCAGTGATCAGCATTATCGGAAGCGAGAGGAGAATTAATACCGTAGCAAAAAAAATGTCGGACAAACGCTTGATGATAGTACGCAGGGTTCCCTGCTGGAAACCGTCACCAAAGATTAACCAACCGGCGTAAAGTGAGTCGAGACGAATTTGGCCGAGTGTCTGTTCGAAATGACTGGCGAGATCCAGTACGCGGATGCCGTGCAGTTTGCAGTCAAGTAGTTCGCGCAAAGGCATGGAGCCGCCACGACGTTCGGTCAACGCGACGACAATTTCATCCACTTTGAGTGTTTTTGCGGTATCTGTCAGTGTCTTGCCACGAGACAAAATCAGGTGTTCCGGAACGAAGGCAGACTCCTCATTGGGGCTAGGGAAGTAACCGACAATTTCTGCTGATGGGTCAGATTTGTTCAGCGCTTGTTTGACCGCAAGTGCCTGACTACCTGTGCCAAAAACCAGAATTCGCCGAGTCATCCGACTAGTGGTTTCGGTGTGCGAGGCGCTGACGCGGTTGACCAGCATGCCGAAAACGGCGGACATGGCCGACAATTGTACAAATTCCCGATTAATGTCAGTCAGTGGGAGCAGGGCGAAAATGGCATATGCAACTGGCACCGCCAGGTAGAGCGAGAGCACGGCACGCGCACGGCTTTCAGTAATGGTCCGGCCGTGTATGCGCTGATAAAACCCAAGCCAGGCATTGATGACCAACATCGTGATGCCCAGAATTACCGCGAAGATGATAATTTGCTTGTGATTGATGGGCAGGCCACTACCTACCCACATGGAGACAATCAACATGCCGACAATCACGAAGGACAGGTCAAAAAGCATTTGTGCCAGCGTGCGCCAGCGGAACCAGTGATTGAACACTTTGATCATGATCAGTCTCCGCCTTTATCTGGCAAACCTGAAGACTTTTGAAATACAAACCCTACAAACATCTACGCAGGCCCTTTGTTAGAAATAATTACCGTAAGTGTGCGTTAAGCATAATCACGATTTGTTCTGGTTCATTTTATTGATGGGGGCGGATAGTGCCCGTGGTGTATTTCACGATAAAGACGATTTCAAGTGGATACGCCAACAATGAGTCTCAACAGGCATATCTTTGTTCAGTAAGGCGCCTGTGATAACGGGGAATGCATTTTACCTGTGTTGACTAAAAAAAGCCCTATGACCAATTGGATAGGGGATTTCACTCTTCTTGAAGGTATTGCCCATTGCAGAATTATTCAACTTGCCAAAACAAAAATACTGTACAAAAATACAGTTATAAATTTTAGCGGAGAAAGCCATGAAACTGACGCCACGCCAGCAGGAAATTCTCGACTTCATCAAAAGCACTTTGGAGGTGCTGGGGGCACCACCAACGCGGATGGAGATTTCACATGCTTTTGGTTTTGCTTCACCAAATGCGGCAGAGGATCATCTCAAGGCGCTCGCCAAAAAAGGCGCCATCGTTCTCGAACCAGGTTCAGCACGAGGCATCCGCCTCGTTGAGCAACTTGGTTTGCCTTTGATTGGCATGGTGGCTGCCGGTTCGCCTATCCTTGCCGTTGAAAACGTGCAGGGACGCTATGCGCTGGATGCCCAACTTTTTAACCCGCGGGCAGATTTTTTGCTCAAGGTGCGCGGTCTGTCGATGATTGATGCCGGTATTTTTGATGGTGACCTGCTTGCTGTGCATAAAACAACCGAAGCGCGTGATGGCCAGATCGTCATTGCCCGGGTCGCTGAAGATGTCACGGTCAAGCGCCTCAAGCGGCGTAACGGTCTGATCGAGTTGATCGCTGAAAACCCGGATTACGAACCCATCATCGTCAATCCGGCCGAGGTGGATTTTGCCATTGAGGGAATTGCTGTCGGCCTGATTCGCGGGGCGATCAGCACCTTGTCATGAGTGCTGTCGCGCAGCCGGTGGCTTTGGCCGAGGTGTTGGCCAGAGGTGATATCTGGCGCGGCGATGCGCTGGCTGGTTTGCCTGAAGAAGCCATCTCCAGCGGCCATGCCGCACTGGATGCGGAATTGCCGGGGGGCGGTTGGCCGCGAGGAAATTTGACCGAAATTCTGGTCGACCGCAATGGTTTCGGTGAAATGCTTTTACTACTGCCCGTGTTGACCCAGTTATCGGCAGCCGGTGGCTGGCTGGCTCTGGTGACACCACCTTGGCTGCCTTATGCGCCTGCCTGGGCCGCAGCAGGTTTGGCACTGGAACGGCTGGTCATCATTCGGGCTGGCAAAGACACGGCTTGGTGTTGCGAACAATTGCTCGCCAGTGGCGGGTTTGCCGGTGTGCTGGCCTGGTCAGCGGCGGGTATTGATGCGCGGGCCTTGCGTCGTTTGCAAGTGGCGACTGAGGGGCGGTCGACCTTTGTTTGCCTGTGGCGACCGGCCGCAGTAGCCATGATGCCTTCACCGGCCCCTTTGCGTATTGAACTGTCGGCAGGCGAAGGCGTGTTGCAGCTTCGTATTCTCAAGCGGCGTGGTCGACCGGTCGCGCCAGTGCTTCATTTATCCATTCCTCGTCCCGGGAGATTGCCGCGTGCTCTGGCTGGCCCTTCATTTTCCCTTGCTGTCGCTCGAAGCGCTGCCACTGCGCCAGTCACCTAGTGCGGTTGTCTCTAGGGGGCGAGTACTGCTTTGTGATGCGCAGGCATCAGATGCTGGTGTCAGGAGTGGTCAGCGGTTATCGACAGCCCTTGGGCTGCAGCCGGGTTTGACGGTTTTTGAATGGGATAAGGCGCGCGAATGGGAGTCATTGACCAGTCTGGCCTGCTGGGCTGGTTGCTTCACACCAACCGTTAGTTTGCTGCTGCCGGCGACACTTTTGCTCGAAATCAGTGGCTGTCTACGCCTGTTCGGTGGAGCGGAGGCCATTGTGCAGGCTGCGCTGGCGGGTTGCACGGCACAGTCTTACACAAGTTGCTGGGCGGTGGCGCCGACGCCGCTTGCGGCACAATGGTTGGCCTGTGCAGGGAGCAATGCAATTCATCACGACTTGCCGGTGATGCACGATGCGCTGGCGAGTTTAAGTTGTGAAGCGCCAGGATGGCCGGCAGAAATAAAAAATCGCCTGGAGGCTTTCGGTGTGAAGGGGCTGGGCGATTTACGCAAATTGCCTGCGGCTGGTTTGCGGCGGCGCATCGGTAATGCGCCACTTGATGATCTGGCACGTGCTTGGGGCGAGTTGCCGCACCCGCAAAAAGCCTTTGTTTTTCCGGAAAGTTTCGAACAGAAAATTGAGTTGCCGAGCCGTGTTGAACATGCTGAAGCTTTGGCTTTTGTTGCTCAGCGCCTGTTTGCCATGCTTGCCGGCTGGTTGCATGCCCGTCAGTTGTTGGTTCGGGCCTGCACGCTACGCCTGACGCATGACGATGGCTCCTCGTACGACCTGATCCTGCGCTTTTCAGAGCCGGCCGCCGACGAGGTGCGTTTTGCCCGTTTGCTGCGCGAGCATCTGGGGCGACTGCAACTCGCCGGCCCGGTCGAGGCATTGTCTTTGATCGCCGACGAGGTGGTCGACCAGCCCGGAGCAAGTGCACCTTTATTTGATCAGGCAGCGGACGGTGAGGGCGCTTTGGCTTGTCTTGAGCGGCTGCGAGCTAGATTGGGTGACGGTGCGGTGCAGATTCTGGTGCATAACGCAGATTATCGGCCGGAGTGTGCCACGAGCCTGCAGGCTGTTTCTGAAAAAAAGCCCGTTTCTGAGGCGTCGAGCGCAACATTTAAAGCGGCCCGCCCACTTTGGCTTTTGCCATCACCAGAGGTGTTAAGCGAGAAGGCTGGCAAGCCGCACTGGCATGGTCAACTGCAACTCCTGTCACGTGCCGAGCGCCTCGAAAGCGGTTGGTGGGATGAAGGGGAGGCGGCCGCAGTAGGCGACATGCGGCGCGATTATTTCGTGGCACGCAATCCGCAAGGACAGTGGGCATGGGTCTTCCGTGATGCGCAGGGGTGGTATCTGCATGGCCTGTTTGCCTGATTACGCTGAACTGCACTGCCTTTCGAATTTCAGTTTTCTGCGTGGTGCTGCGCACCCTGGGGAATTGTTGGAAAAGGCGGCAGGGCAAGGCTACAAGGCGTTAGCGCTAACAGATGAGTGTTCGTTAGCCGGTGTCGTACGGGCGCACCTGGCAGCGAAGGCGAGTGCTATGAAACTCATAGTCGGCAGCGAGATGCATATTCCCCAAGGTGACATCCGGCACGGCGCAGGCGATGGCCTGAAACTGGTTTTTCTGGCGTGCAATCGCCACGGCTACGGCAATTTGTCAGCGCTGATCACACTGGCCCGGCGGCGTGCCGAAAAAGGGGCATACAGCTTGCAGCGTAATGATCTGGAGGCGTTCGCACCCAGCGGTGCGCTGCCTGATTGTCTGGTGTTGTGGGTGCCCGGTGAGAAGGTTACGGTGGCAGATGGCCTCTGGCTGGCTGAACGCTTCCCCGGCCGGGCGTGGATTGCCGTCGAGTTGCACGCCGGGCCGGATGATGCCGGGCGTCTGGAAAGCCTGCAAGCCTTGGGTGCGGCCTGCGGATTGCCGCTGGTCGCCGCGGGCGATGTTCACATGCATGTTCGTGCACGGCGCCCTGTGCAAGATGTGTTGACTGCGCTTCGCCTGAAAACCACGGTATTCGCTGCCGGTTACGCCCTGTTCCCGAATGGCGAGCGCCATCTGCGTTCGCGTTTGCGTCTTTCACTCCTTTATCCGCCAGAACTGCTGGCTGAAACCTTGGTCATTGCCGCGCAATGCAATTTCTCTCTCGACGAGTTGCGCTACGAATATCCAGAAGAAATTATCCCGCCCGGTGAGACCACCAGCACTTGGTTGCGTGCCGAAACCGAACGCGGTCTGCTACGCCGCTACCCAAGTGGGGTGCCGGCCGGCGTGCGTGAGCGCATCGAACATGAATTGAAACTGATCGCCGAAATGGCTTACGAGGCCTATTTTCTGACCGTGTATGACATCGTATGTTTTGCGCGAAGCCAGAATATTCTTTGTCAGGGGCGTGGCTCGGCGGCCAACTCAGTGGTGTGTTATGCGATAGGGGTGACTGAAGTGGACCCGGCGCGCTCGGCTCTGCTTTTTGAACGTTTTATCTCGAAAGAGCGTGGCGAGCCGCCTGATATTGACGTCGATTTCGAGCATGAGCGACGTGAGGAGGTCATCCAGTACATCTACAAAAAATACGGTCGCGAGCGCGCGGCATTGGCGGCAGCCGTGATTACCTACCGCACCAAGGGTGCTTTGCGTGATGCCGGGCGAGCGCTTGGCTTTGGCATCGCCCAGATCAATGCGCTGACCGCTTCGCTGGCCTGGTGGGATAAGCGCGAGCAATTGCCGGAACGTTTTGCCGAGCTGGGTCTTGACCCGCAGGCACCACGCGTTGAAAAATGGCTGGCAATAGCCGAGGCATTGCGCGGCTTCCCCCGTCATCTGACCCAGCACGTCGGCGGCTTTGTCATTTCACGCGGACCACTGGCCCGGCTGGTGCCGGTCGAAAATGCAGCGATGGCGGAGCGCAGCGTGATCCAGTGGGATAAGGACGATCTTGACGCGATAGGCTTGATGAAAGTCGACATCCTTGCCCTGGGTATGCTCTCGGCAATCCGCCGCATGTTGCAGATGGTCGATGATGGTTGCGGTCAACAGCTGAAAATGCAGGATATTCCGGCGGAAGACCCGGCAACCTACGAGATGCTCTGTCACGCCGACAGCATGGGTGTTTTTCAGGTCGAGTCGCGGGCCCAGATGGCCATGTTGCCGCGTTTGCGGCCAAAAAAATTCTATGATCTGGTGGTTGAAGTCGCCCTGGTGCGTCCGGGCCCGATCCAGGGCGACATGGTGCATCCCTATCTCAAGCGGCGCCAGGGCAAGGAAAGGATTGAAAAAATTTCGCCGGCCGTCGATGCCGTGCTGGCGCGCACCTTTGGCGTGCCGATCTTTCAGGAACAAGTGATGCAACTGGCAGTGGTTGCCGCCAATTTCACTCCGGGCGAGGCCGATCAGCTGCGCCGGGCGATGGCTGCCTGGAAGCGCAAGGGGGGGCTGGAACCGTTCGAGCAGAAACTGCTCGCTGGTATGGCGGCCAACGGACTACCGGAAAGCTTTGCGCGACGCATCATCGCGCAGATTCAAGGGTTCGGTGAATATGGCTTTCCCGAATCGCACGCCGCCAGCTTCGCGCTGCTGGTCTATGCTTCGGCCTGGCTCAAGCGCCATCACCCGGCTGCTTTCCTCTGCGCGCTGCTTAACAGCCAGCCGATGGGCTTTTACTCACCCTCCATGCTGATTCAGGATGCCCGTCGCCACGGTGTTGGGGTGCTAGCGCCGGATGTCGTCGCCAGCGATTGGGATAGTCGCATCGACCACAGTGGTGCCGTGCGCCTCGGCTTGCGCGAAATCAGCGGTCTCTCGAAAGCAGCAGCGGATCGCATTGTTGCGGTCGACCGCAAAAACCGGCCGTTTTTTGATGTCGCCGACCTGGCGGCACGTGCCCGCCTGCAACGTCGTGATCTCGACTTGCTGGCGGCCGCCGATGCCTTGCTCAGCCTGGCCGGCCATCGCCGGCAGGCAGCCTGGGCGGCAAGCGCAGCCCAGGTGCAGGGTGACCTGTTCGCTGGCACGATGGTGCCCGAAGCACCAGTTAGCCTGTCAGTACCAAGTGAAGCTGAAAACCTGCTTGCCGACTATCGGCACCTCAAGTTGACACTGCGCTGTCATCCGCTCAGCTTGTTGCGTGAACAATTGGGCGCACGGCGTTTTGTCAGTGCCGCTGAGCTGAAAATTGCCGAACATCGCACCCCCATCCGCACCGCGGGCATTGTTGTTGGTCGTCAGCGGCCGGGTACCGCTACCGGTATTGTCTTCGTTACGCTGGAGGATGAAAGCGGGCTGACCAACGTTGTCGTTCACCCGCAGTTGGTTGAAAGGCAGCGGCGTGAACTCCTTGGCGCCAGCATGCTGGGCGTCTATGGGCAGTTGCAGAAAGAGGGGGATGTGGTGCATCTCGTGGCCAAGCGCTTGGTTGACCTCTCCTCTTGGCTAGGCAAGCTGGAAACCTCCAGTCGGGACTTTCATTGATTTTCGATAATCAATTGAGTCACATTTGACATGGCTCAAAAGAGTGAAAGATACAGTGAGAAAGCATTGCCGATGCTCATTTTTGAGCGCACCATGAATGCTGTTTGAAGATAAAAAAATGACCCTGGATAGCAAACTTCTCCTCGGTGACACCTTGATTGATCGGCAGCACGATCAGTTATTTGATTCGCTCGAACGGATTGCCGCCTTGCGCGAACACTCACTGAACGATGAAGCAGTTGTTGATCAGTTAACCCGCCTCAATCATCTGGTTTTGCAGCATTTTGTTTCAGAGGAGGCGCTGATGAAACGGGTTGATTTTCCTGTGGATCAATTGGCAGCGCATCAGGCAGAACACCTGCGCATTCTCGAGGAACTGACCCATATTCATATCGATATCATGCAGGGGCGACGACATCTGGTATCTGACATAGTTGATCAGATCTCCAACTGGATTTCGGTGCACGTGGTTGATTTTGATCTTGGTCTCCAACCCTATATCACCAAGGCAACTCACTAATTGGATTTGCTTCAGCAGTAACGAAAAGGCCGATCATCTGATCGGCCTTTTCGTTGTGCTTGCAAAAAATCAGCCGCCAGTCAGCGGTTTGACTACGCGTTTGACGGCGGTGTCGTCCGGGTGCGGGTGAATGCTGAAACCAAGGCTGGTCATCAGGCGGAACATCTTGCTGTTAGTCGACAGTACGTCGCCGACCACGGCGCGATAACCCTTCATGCGGGCGCAATCGATCAACGAGGTCATCAGCTTGCGACCGACGCCGCATTTCTGCCAGTCATCGCCGACGGCAAGGGCAAACTCAACCGATTCGCCATCCGGATTGACGACATAGCGCGCCACACCAAGTTGGTTTTCCTTGCCGTTTTCGCCTGGCATGGTGGCAACCAGCGCCATTTCGCGGTCGTAGTCGATTTGCGTGAAGCGCACCAGCATGGTCTGGGTCAGTTCGCGCAGCGTATCCATGAAACGGTAGTAACGCGATTCGTCGGACATGGCCTGGACGAAGGCTTGCTCCATATCGGCATCTTCCGGGCGGATCGGACGGATAGTGACCACCTTGCCATCGTTCATCTGCCATTCCTGAATCAGATGTACCGGGTACGGATAGATTGCCATGTGCGCGTAACGGTCACCACTGGCACCCGCGGCGTGGTCGATAACGATGCGGGCATCGGCGGCGATGGCACCGTTTTCATCAACGATCAGCGGGTTGAGGTCAAGTTCCATGATCCATGGCAGTTCGCAAACCATTTCGGAGATGCAAAGCAGCACTTCCTTGATTGCTTCGCGGTCGACCGGCGGCATGTTGTGAAATTGGTCAAGAATCTTCGAGGCGCGGGTTGATTCGATCAAATCCTTGGCCAGGAAGCGATTCAGCGGCGGCAGGGCAACCGAGCGGTCACTGAAAATCTCGACGTCAAAACCACCGGCACCGAAGGTGATGACCGGTCCGAAAATCGGGTCACGGAAAACACCTATCATCAACTCGCGGCCATTCGGGCGCGACAGGAAGGGCTCGATTGAAACGCCATTGATCTTGGCATTCGGGTGACGCTTCTGCACCGTATCGATAATGTCGTGATAAGCGTTGCGCACTGCTGGCGCATTCATGATGTTGAGGCGCACACCGCCGGCATCCGATTTGTGCGGCAGTTCCGGCGAATCAACCTTCATGGCGATCGGGAAGCCAATCTGCTCAGCCAGCAGCAACGCCTCGGTGGCCGTGCGGGCGACCATGGTCTGCGCCACCGGCACCTTGAAGGCGCGCAGGATGGCTTTGGATTCCATCTCGGAAAGCACCTTGCGTCGTTCGGCAAGCAGGGCTTCGATCAGCATCTTGGCGCCTTCAGCCTCGGGGCGACCATGTTGGCGGGTTGGTTCCGGCGTTTGCAGTAACAGCTTCTGGTTGCGGTAATACTTGGAAATATGATGGAACAGTTCGATTGCTGTTTCCGGCATGCGGAAGGCGGGAATCCCGGCTTCTTCAAGCAACTTGCGGGCGCCGGCAACCTGTTCTTCGCCCATCCAGCAACAAATGATGGAGCGGTTGAGCTTGTCGGAAACTTCGATAATGGCCTTGGCCACGCCCATCGGATCAGTCATTGCCTGCGGTGAGAGCATGACCAGGGTGCTGTCGACGCCAGGATCCTTGGTGACGGTCAGAATCGCATCGCGATAGCGTTCCGGTGTCGCATCACCGGCAATATCGACCGGGTTGCTGTGTGACCAGTTGGTTGGCAACGATTTGTTGAGCGCTACCATCGTCTCATCGGAGAGCTGTGCAAGCGGAATACCGAGGTCGCCGGCACGGTCGGCAGCCATGGCACCAGGGCCGCCGCCGTTGGTAATGATGGCGAGGCGATTGCCTTGTGGGCGGAATTTGGAAGCAAGTGCTTTGGCCGCATAGAACAACTGGCCGACGTTTTGTACGCGAACCACACCGGCGCGGCGTACGGCGGCGTCAAAAACACTATCGGAAACCGCCGCCATGCCGGAGTGAGTTGCGGCGGCAGCTGAGCCAGCCTCGTGACGACCCGCCTTGAGCAGGATAATCGGCTTGATACGGGCCGCGGAACGCAGCGCGCTCATGAAGCGGCGGGAATTGCGAATACCTTCCACGTACATCAGGATGTAGTGGGTCTTGTTGTCGTAAATCAGGTAATCAAGAATCTCGCCGAAGTCGATATCGGCGGTCATGCCCAACGAAATGACTGAGGAGAAACCGACCTGGTTGGCCTTGGCCCAGTCGAGCACCGCCGAACACATGGCGCCGGATTGGGAAACCAGACCTAGATTGCCCGGGTTGGCCGAGATCCTGGTGAAAGTGGCGTTGAGGCCGAGTTCGGGACGAATGATGCCCAGACAGTTGGGGCCAAGGATACGCACGTTGTAGGAACGGGCAATTTCCATCACCTTGCGCTCAAGTGCTGCGCCAATGTGGCCGGATTCCGAGAAGCCGGCAGTAATGATGATGGCGTTGCGAACGCCACTACGGCCGCACTGTTCGATCAGTTGCGGAACGGTCTGGGCGCGGGTGGCGATGATCGCCAGTTCAACCCGGGCACCGATTTCTTCAATCGACTTATAGGCTTGCTGGCCCTGTATGGTTTCGTGCTTGGGGTTGATGGCGTAGAGGCGGCCTTTGTAACCCGAGCCGAGAATATTCTTGAAGATGACGTTGCCGACGGCGTTTTCGCGATCAGAGGCACCGATCACAGCAACCGATTTTGGTTCGAAAAGTGCGGTTAGATAATGCTGTTCCAACATGGCGTTTCCCTTTTCAGGCTGTTATTTTGTGCAATGCACAATTTTACTACGAATGGGTTGGCAATTCCATGCAATGTGTAGGGAAAATTGCCTAATTGACGAGCTGGCTATCCAGAATAAATGGCTGCGAAAGTGCACGGTAAACCGGGCATTTATTGGCAATTTCCAGCAGGCGCTGACGTTCAGTTGTACTGAGATTGCCTTCCAGCGTGATCTGGCGCGAGATACGGTCGCGCTTGAGGCCGTCCACTTCTATTTTTTCGTGCGACAGGGCGACGCTGATTCCGCTCAGTGCAAGGTTTTTGCGTTCGGCGTACATGCGCAAGGTGATCGAGGTGCAGGTACCGAGACCGGCCATCAGAAAATCAAAAGGCGCTGGCCCGGCATCGTTGCCACCCATCCTTTCCGGCTCATCGGCGAGAAGAATGTGTTCGCCGGTTCTGACCTCTTGCTGGTATCTTCCCTGACCATTTTCGCTAACTACAACGGTACCCGACATGACTGACTCCGTGAACGAACTGAGCGCGATGATACGCCCATCTATCTGGGTTGAAAGCTGTCTCAAGCACTTGCCAGCGAAGGGCAGGGTGCTTGACCTGGCCTGCGGCAGTGGCCGTCACAGCCGATTGCTGGCGGCAAAAAATCATCCGGTTTTGGCCGTCGACCGCAACAGTGTGGCTTTGGCGAGCTTGCTGAGTGTGGACGGGGTGGAAACGCGTCAGCTGGAGCTGGAGGGTGAAACATGGCCGCTGGCCGGCGAGCTGTTTGCTGGCATCGTTGTCACCAACTACCTGTGGCGTCCGCGATTTGGCGATCTGCTTGCCTTGCTGGCGCCGGGCGGTGTGCTGATTTACGAAACCTTCATGTTGGGTAACGAGGCTTACGGCAAGCCGTCCAATCCGGATTTCCTGCTGCGTCCGCAGGAGTTGCGCGAACTGGTTCAGGGAGCTGGGCTAAACGAAATTGCTTTTGTTGAAGGCTATGTCGATCAACCCAAGCCGGCCATGCGTCAGGCGATTTGCGCGCGCCGCGCTTGAAGCAGTTGTTCGGCCATGGCTTTGATGCCAAGGGGAGAAAGATCGTCAGTCATGAAATTCTCGAGTGGGCGATAGCCGGCGTAATTGCGGTTTTGTGAGCGCTGGTAAAGCGGGTCGTAATGCATTTCGAGCAGGGCCTGGACCAGTTGCGGCCAGCCGCCAGTTTCGGCCAGGGAGCGCCAGCTATCCAGGGTTTCACGACTTTGCAAGCCTTGCAGGGCATCAATGCGACTGAGGAATAGGGAAGGCTCGGCAAGGAAGTATTCGTAGTCTTTGAGCAGGAAGCTGACGCGCGCTGCGATTGAGGCTTCAACCCCGAGGCATTCGCCACTGCGGATTTGACCGATCAAGGCTTCCGGTACATGCAGGTTGCCAATTTTGCGGCTTTCCGCTTCGACATAAACCGGGCGGCCAGGATCAAGGCTGCTCAGGGTTTTCAATAGCCAGGTTTCAAAACTCTTTTGGCTCGGTTGCGGCTGGCCGGGCATGATGCCGAGGACAGAGCCTTTGTGGCTGGCCAGCGTTTCCAGATCCAGCACCTGTTCGCCAAGATCGCCAATCGCCTGCAGTATCCGAGTTTTGGCACTGCCGGTGGCGCCACAAATGACGTTGAAACGATAGTTTTGCGGCAGGGTTTCCAGTGTGCTGACTACATGCGAGCGGTAGGCTTTGTAACCGCCCTGGAGTTGTCCTGCTTGCCAGCCGATGGCACGAAATACCGTGGCCATCGAGCCGCTGCGATTGCCGCCGCGCCAGCAATAAATCAATGGCTTCCAGTGCTTGGGCCGATCAAGGAAATTGGCGCGCAAATGGCGACCAATGTTTTCGGCAACCATTGCCGCCCCAATTTTCTTGGCCTCGAAGGCCGAAACCTGTTTATACATCGTGCCGACAACGATGCGCTGCTCGTTATCCAGCACCGGGCAATTGATGGCGCCGGGGATGTGGTCTTCAGCGAATTCAGCGGGCGAGCGTACGTCGATAATTTCGTCGTACTGATCAAGGTCGGCGACGGTGGGGTTGATTTGCTTCATTGATCTATTTTAGCAAGGGCGTCAGGGTCGGCCAGAGATGTTCGAGAATCAGTGGTTGCGCCTCAGCGGTTGGATGCAGGTTGTCTGCCTGAAAATAGACTTGCTGCGCGGCAATCGGTTCGAGCAGGAATGTCAGCAGGCTAACTTTTTGACGGCGGGCGATTTCGCCAAAACTGCTATGGAATTCAAGCGCATAAGGGCCGTAGTTGGGCGGTAGACGGATGCCGGCCAGCATTACCTTGGCACCAGCAGCACGCGCAGCATCAATCATGGCATTGAGGTTGTCGCGCATCTGCGGCAGTGCCAGACCACGCAGGCCATCGTTGGCCCCCAGGGCAATGATGACGATGGCGGGTTTGTACTGGCGCAGCGCCTGGCTCAGACGGGAGCGTCCTCCCGCCGTGGTTTCGCCGGAGATTGACAGGTTGGCAACGCTATAATCAAGGCGTTTTTCCGTCAGGCGTTTGGCCAGCAGGGATGGCCAGGCTTGCTCAGGACGGATGCCGTAGCCGGCGGATAGCGAGTCACCCATGACCATGATGGTTTTGGTGGCGAGCGCCGGAGTTGCAGAGAAGAGCAGAACCAACAGGAAGAGAGCAAGCCGCATGGCAGAGAAACCGGTCGTTGATGTGGTTGGATTAGGGAAAACCGTTGATAACGGTGATGAGCCGCTAACGATTTTGCAGGATATTTCCTTTTCGGTCATGCCGGGCGAAACAATGGCCATTGTTGGCGCGTCGGGCTCCGGCAAATCGACTCTGCTCGGACTGCTGGCCGGGCTTGATGTTCCCACATCCGGCGAAATCAGGCTTGATGGCGTATCGTTGGCCGCACTTGATGAAGATGCGCGGGCCCGGCAACGCGGCAAGCTGCTGGGCTTTGTCTTTCAATCCTTTCAGTTATTACCCTCGCTAAACGCACTCGAAAACGTCATGCTGCCGCTGGAATTGGCCGGTTCCAAGGCGTCGACCGCAACAGCCACTGGGTGGTTAACCAAGGTTGGGCTGGAGCATCGTCTGAAGCACTATCCCAAGCATCTTTCCGGCGGTGAGCAGCAGCGGGTCGCCCTGGCCCGTGCTTTTGCCCCTTCGCCACGTCTGGTATTGGCCGATGAGCCGACCGGCAATCTTGATGCGGCAACCGGCCAGCAGATTATTGACCTGATGTTCGAGTTGAACCGGAATGAGGGCACGACGCTGATCCTCGTTACTCACGACGAGGCTATTGCCGCCCGTTGCGGGCGAATTCTGCGGATACAGTCGGGGCGTCTGGGCTGACGGTGACCGTTTCCTGTTTTAGTTCCGCATGACCTCGACCAGCGGGAAGTCGGGTAATGTCACCAGCACTGGCGTCACCGGTGTTTGCTGGTCGTTAGTCAGTTCGTTGACCCTAGGCGTCAAGCTGCTTGTAGCTGATCCTTCCGCGCTTCATGAAATCTGCCTGGCCACGCATGCCCTCAAGCAAGGCCTTCGTAAAGGCACCGTTGCCCCATTCGTCCTTTTCGATCGCTTCCTGGCCGCCGGATGACGAGGCGAAGACGATGATGTTGTTTTCCGGGCTGGCCAATTCATTGATTGCGGCGCTGTTGTTCAGCGACAGGCCGTCAGGATTTAGCGATGCGGTATCAGGGCGCGGGCGGCGCGCTTGCCACTGCGTACGGCGCCTTCCAGTGTTGCCGGGTAGTCGGCCCAAGTGTAGTCGCCGGCTAGCATCAGGCGCGGGTTGCTCGTGGTGTACGCCGGACGACTGAGGCCGGGGCGGCAGGCAAAGGTTGCCCGTTTTTCCCGGATGACCTTTTGCCAGACTGACCGTTCGCTTTGCTTTAACTCGGCTTCAAGTGCCCCGGCCAATGCGTCGTCGTCAAGCGCTTCCCAATTGCCATGACCGCTCAGGACGCAGGCGAAAAGGCCATTGCTGCGGTCGACTACCCATTGGCCGTGTTTTTCCAGCAGATTGATCAACGGAAAAGCCAATCGTGTTTCTGGCGCGAATTGCAGGTAGATCGTCGCAATCGGTTCGCAGTCGATGTTTGTCGCAATTTCAGGCCAAAGCTTGCTTGCGTGCTGGTGGGCGGTGGCGAGAATGGCTGCGTCAAAGTTGTTGCCGCCAATCGTGAAACCGCTGTGTGTTTGGGCAAGCATTTCAATCCGTGTGCCGAAACGCAGCGTGGCGCCATGAGTTGTCAGCCAGTCTGCGGCCGGTTCGGGCAGCAGTTTGCCGAGGTCTACGCGAGGCAGTAGCAGGTCGGTGTCTTCGCGTCGCGCACTGCCCAGGCTGTCGCGCAGTACATTGGCAAAAACCTGAGCTGAAGCACGCTGGGCGGGGATGTTCAGTGCGGCGAGGCAGAGTGGTTCCCACAGATGGTGACGCAGGGGGCCGTTCTGACCGGCAGCATCGAGCCATTCACTGACCGTGCAGTCGCCCTTAAGGAGGAAGCGGCGTGCTTTCACGCATTGCATCCACCAGGCGGTTTTCAGTTTGTCGCCAAAACCGGCCCCTTGCGCAGTGAGCAGTCCCCAGGCCACGTTGAGTGGGGCAGGCCAAGTCGGCAGGGCCAGGCGAAAGCCGCTGTTATCGATGATTTGCAGTGGCCGGCGGTCGAGCAGGGTCTCCGGGTCGGCACCGACCTGACGCATCAAAGCCAGCGTGTCGCGATAAGCGCCAAGCAGAATGTGCTGGCCATTATCCAGTGTCCGGCCATCGACGATGATTGATCGGGCGCGGCCACCCAGGGTGCGGCCGGCTTCGAAAAGGGTAGTATCGATACCTGCTGCCGTCAGTTCGACAGCAGCGGCAAGTCCCGCCCAGCCGCCGCCAATGACGGCAACTTTCATCCGAAGACCCAGGTTTTCCAGGCAATCCAGATTTTACGTACTGGCGTCAGCGCTATGCGCTGGTGCAGCACCTGGAAGTTTTCGCGTTTGATTTCGTCGAGCAGGGTACGGTAAATCGCCGCCATGATAAGTCCGGGGCGCTGATTCTTGCGGTCTACGGCCGGTAGCTGGGCAAAAGCCTGCTCGTAATATTTCTCGGCACGCGCGGTCTGAAACTTCATCAGGGCGACGAAGTCGTCAGAATACTTGGCGTTCAAAATATCGGCAGCCGGTACATTGAACTGCTTCAACTCATCCATCGGGATGTAAATGCGGCCGCGCCGGGCATCTTCGCCAATGTCCCGAATGATGTTTGTTAGTTGAAACGCCATTCCGAGATCGTGCGCATACTTTTGCGTCTGACGATCGGTGTAACCGAAAATTTCGGCGGCGAGCAGGCCAACGACGCTGGCGACGCGGTAGCAATAGAGCGATAACCCCTTGAAATCAAGGTAACGCGTCTGCTGCAAATCCATCTCCATGCCGTCGATGATTTCCAGCAATTGCTCCTTGGGCAGGCTGAAGTCACTGCTGACTGCCTTCAGCGCAAACCCAACCGGATGAGTCGGCTGGCCGCTGGCGACGCGCTCGATCTCCTGGCGCCACCAAGTGAGTTTGGTCGAGGCAATCGAGACATCGTTGCATTCATCAACCACGTCATCGACTTCGCGACAAAAAGCATAGAGCGCCATGATGGCGCGCCGGCGTTCGGCAGGGAGGAAGAGAAAGCTGTAGTAGAAGGAAGAGCCACTGGCTGCGCACTTCTCCTGGCAATATTGTTCTGGGTTCATGGGCTACATTGTAAGGGAACGGCCGGCAAGTACGAACCAGTCCCATTTGCCGAGCTTGGGCCGGCGGCTGAAAACATCGCCACGCACCCGGCGCAGGCGTTCGAGAATACGCAGGCCGCCTTGGATGGTCAGGCGTATCTCCCAGCCGAGGCGGCCGGGCAGGGCATGAACCAGCGGAGCACCCAAAAGCATCAGGTCGCGGGCGCGGTCGATTTCAAAGTCCATCAACGCCGCCCAGTTGGCCGACCAGCGACTGTTAGCAATGTCTGCCTCGCTGATTTTGAAACGTGGCAAATCGGTTTGCGGCAAATAAATGCGCTCTTTTTCCCAGTCAACCGCAACATCCTGCCAGAAGTTGATCAATTGCAAGGCCGAGCAGATACAGTCGGATTGTTCGAGGTGTATTGCTTCGGTGCGGCCAAACAGATGTAGAACCAGTCGCCCGACAGGATTTGCCGAGCGCCGGCAGTAGTCGAGCAATTCCGGGTAATCGGCGTAGCGTTTCTTGATGACATCTTGTGCGAAGGCATCGAGCAGGTCACGGAATAGCTGAATTGGCAAGGCGTAAGTGCTGATCACTTCAGCCACATCCACAAACAGCGCTGTTTGTGGTGTGCTTCCGGACTCAATCCGCTCAAGCTCGGCCAGATAAGCGCCCAGCGCCGCTAGGCGCTCTTCCGAAGTAGCGTCGCCCTCGTCGGCAATGTCATCAGCGCTGCGCGCAAAGCGGTAAATGACCTCTATCGGCCGGCGTAAAGGCGCTGGCACCAAAAATGAGGCGACAGGGAAATTTTCGTAATGATCAACTGACATCGTTCGAGGGGCTGGAGAAGTAAGGGCAGAGAGTGCTAGAATGTGCGCCGCTTGCCCAAGTGGCGAAATTGGTAGACGCACCAGATTTAGGTTCTGGCGCCGAAAGGTGTGGGGGTTCGAGTCCCTTCTTGGGCACCA
>CAXYZX010000014.1:0-27351 GCA_964293845.1 uncultured Dechloromonas sp. | reverse complement strand
AGGAAAACGAGAAGTCGGGCAACAAGCTGACCATGCTCGCCTTCCTGATCAAGGCTTGCGTCAAGGCGATGCAGCGTTACCCGGAATTCAATTCCTCGCTTGATGGCGACAATCTGGTGATGAAGAAATACTTCAATATCGGTTTCGCTGCCGATACGCCGAATGGTCTGGTCGTGCCGGTGATCAAGAACGCTGAAAAGAAGGGCGTCTTCGAAATTGCCAAGGAATCCGGCGAACTGGCCAAGCAAGCCCGTGACGGCAAGCTGAAACCGGCCGACATGTCGGGCGCTTGCTTCACCATTTCCAGCCTGGGCGGCATCGGTGGCACCTACTTCGCACCGATCGTCAATGCACCGGAAGTCGCCATTCTCGGCGTCAACAAGTCAGCATTGAAGCCAGTCTGGGACGGCAAGCAATTCGTCCCACGCCTGACCCTGCCCTTGTCGCTGACCGCTGACCACCGCGTTATCGATGGTGCGCTGGCCACCCGCTTCAATGTCTATGTCGCTGAACTGCTGGCCGATATGCGCCGGATGATCGTCTAAGGGGAATGCGATGAGTCAATTAATCGAAGTAAAAGTCCCCGATATCGGCGATTTCGAGAGCGTGCCGGTGATCGACCTGTTTGTTAAGGTCGGTGACAGCATCAAGGTAGACGACGCGATTGTGACGCTGGAGTCCGACAAGGCGACCATGGACGTGCCGAGCACTGTTGCCGGCGTGGTCAAGGAAGTGCTGGTTCAATTGGGCTCCAAGGTCGGCGAAGGTGCATTGCTGATCAAGGTCGAAACCGGTGCCGCCGCTGCGGCAGCACCAATTTCTGCCCCAATTCCGGCGTCGACCGCAACAGCCGCGCCCGTAGTCGCCCCAACGGCGGCGACGCATGCCGGCGGTGCCGATCTCGAGTGCGAAATGCTCGTTCTCGGTGCCGGCCCGGGTGGTTACTCGGCGGCGTTCCGCTCGGCTGACCTCGGGATGAAGACGATCATCGTTGAACGCTACGCCACCCTCGGTGGTGTCTGCCTCAACGTCGGCTGCATTCCGTCCAAGGCCCTGCTGCACGTTGCTGCCGTGATGGAAGAGGCAGAACACGCCAATTCTCTCGGCGTCAGCTTTGCTGCACCGACGGTCGATATCGACAAACTGCGGGCCCACAAGGACAAGGTTGTCGGCAAGCTGACCGGTGGTCTGGCCGGCATGGCCAAGGGCCGCAAGGTCGACATCGTGCGCGGTTACGGCTCTTTCCTCGATGCCAATCACATCGAAGTGGAAGTCACCGAAGGCACCTCGCAGGACAAGACCGGCGCCAAGAAAATCATCAAGTTTCAGAAGTGCATCATTGCCGCCGGTTCGGCTGCCGTGCATTTGCCTTTCATTCCGAAGGACCCGCGCATTGTCGATTCGACCGGGGCGCTTGAACTGCGCTTCGTGCCGAAGAAAATGCTGGTCATCGGCGGCGGCATTATCGGTCTGGAAATGGCGACGGTTTACTCTACGCTCGGCGCTCGCGTCGATGTCGTGGAAATGATGGATGCGCTAATGCAAGGCCCCGACCGTGACACCGTCAAGGTTTGGGAAAAGCAGAACGCCAGCCGTTTCGACAAAATCATGCTGAAGACCAAGACGGTTGCGGTCGACGCCAAAGAAGACGGACTTTATGTCACCTTCGAAGGTGAAGGCGTTTCCGCCGAGCCGGTCAAATACGACATGATCCTGCAAGCCGCCGGTCGTGCGCCGAACGGCAAGAAGATTGCTGCCGAGAAGGCCGGCGTAGCAGTTACCGACCGTGGCTTCATCAATGTCGACAAGCAGATGCGGACCAACGTGCCGCATATCTTCGCCATCGGCGACCTCGTTGGTCAGCCGATGCTGGCCCACAAGGCAGTGCATGAAGCGCACGTGGCGGCAGAAGTTGCTGCTGGTCACAAGGCGGCTTTCGATGCAACGGTGATTCCCGGCGTCGCCTATACCCATCCGGAAGTGGCATGGGTCGGCTACACGGAAGAACAGGCCAAAGCGGAAGGGCGCAAGATCGAATCGGCCAAGTTCCCTTGGGCGGCTTCCGGTCGGGCGATTGCCAACGGCTGCGACTACGGCTTCACCAAGCTGATCTTTGATGCGGAAACGCATCGCGTCATCGGCGGGGCAATTGTTGGCCCGAACGCCGGCGACATGATCGGCGAAGTCTGTCTGGCGATTGAAATGGGTTGTGATTCGGTCGATATCGGCAAAACCATCCACCCGCACCCGACACTGGGTGAGACGGTGGGGATGGCCGCTGAAGTCGCACACGGTACTTGCACCGACGTTCCGGCGCCGCGCAAGAAGTAAAGTCCTCTGCGTTACGCTAAGTTGCTTAGCGTTCGGTTTGGGCGACGGTTATAACCGTCGCCCTTTTTTTATGCTACAAAGCCCGCATGATCCAAAGCCACCCTCTCCCCCGCCGTTCTGCGGAAGAACAAACCCGCCTCGATGTCACGCTGCGCGATGTTTTTGAACACAAACTCTGTTTCAACGAATTGCTTGGTTTCAAGGTTGAATCGTTAGACACCGAGGCGCCAAAAATCAGTTTTGCCATGCGTCCGGATCTTATCGGCCATTTTCAGCACGGCCGCCTGCATGGTGGCGTCATTGCCACAGTACTCGACACGGTTGGCGGTCTGGCCGTAACGGTCGCTATCGCCGAAAAATTCAACGGTGAAACCACTGAACAGGTCGGCCAGCGCTTCGGCCGGATTGGCACCATCGATCTACGCACTGACTATCTGCACCAAGGCATCGGCAAAAAATTTACGGCCACTGGACGGATTACCCGTCTCGGTGGCCGCATCGCCTCGGTGCAAATGACGCTGGAAAACGAAACCGGTTTGCTGATCGCCACCGGCGGCGCCTCCTACGTCATCAGCTGACTAGAGGATAGGGACGCCCTGCTGTTCGCCACGCTCATAGACCACATTGGCGCGGCCGACGATCAAGGGATCCAAGTTGCCAATACGTTCTGTTTCCTTATTGTTGTAAGGCAGCTTGTGCAAGACATAACGCATGGCGTTCAAGCGTGCGCGCTTCTTGCAGTTGGACTTGATCACCGTCCATGGCGCATCGGCCGTATCGGTGTGGAAGAACATCGCTTCCTTGGCCTTGGTGTAATCGTCCCACTTGTCGAGCGATGCCAGGTCGATCGGTGACAGCTTCCACTGCTTGAGCGGATGTACTTTGCGCTCGCCAAAGCGACGGCGCTGCTCATCACGGCTGACCGAGAACCAGAACTTGATCAGATGCGTTCCATTACGCACCAGCATGCGCTCGAACTCAGGTGCCTGACGGACAAACTCAGCGTATTCCTGATCCGTACAAAAGCCCATGACGCGCTCGACACCGGCCCGGTTGTACCAGGAGCGATCAAGCAGGACGATCTCGCCACGCGTCGGCAAATGCTGCACGTAACGCTGAAAGTACCATTGCCCCTGCTCGATTTCGCTGGGTTTTTCCAGCGCCACCACCCGCGCGCCGCGTGGATTCAAATGCTCCATCAGGCGCTTGATGGTGCCCCCCTTACCCGCCGCATCGCGCCCTTCAAAGAGGATGACCACCTTCTGACCGGTTTCCTTGACCCAAGCCTGCAACTTCAGCAACTCGACCTGCAGACGATATTTCTGGCGCTCGTAATTGCGCCGCTGCATCAGATTCTTGTAGGGATAGCCGCCATCACGCCAGTCCTTGACCAGTTCCTCATCCGGGTTGATCGGCAAATCGACGGCCAGGCCACCTTGTTGTCTGAGCAACCCCCTGAGCAGCGCCAGAGATTCCTCCGGCGGCATGCCAGACATAACGTCACGCATGGCACCAATTTTTGACTCCTGAGCGCCGTCGACCGCAGCATTTATCGTAAATCCTTCAATGGCTTCCTTGGTCAGCTTGGGCGGAATATCACCACTGGCGACTGCGCGCTGACGGGCCGGACGAGTTGTCGGCTTCTTCGTAGAACTTGCTGGCTTTGTTGAATCCGTATTTTTTTTGATGGCCATGTCTCTCTTCATCCAAAGATGCGAAAAGACTTATTCTCACGGCAAATCAGCGTATTTGTCTAGTTCAGCATTTCGGCTGGAAGCACGGCCCGCAATACCGTCTGCGTTTCTTCTCGCCGGACGCGGTTGCTCAACCACCACAGAGCACCTTTCTTGATCGTCCATTCCGACTCATGCCCGGCCAACAACAATGAGGCCAAACGCCCGAGCGAAGGCTGATGACCAATAATCAGCACCGAACCACTGGCCGTCGGCCATCCGGAAGCGGCGATTAATTCAGAGACGCAGGCATCAGGCCCGATCTTGCGCAGCGTCTCAAACGGCAATTTAAGCGCTTCAGCCGTCTGCTGCGTGCGTACTGACGGACTGACGATGATGCGTAAATCCTTCAGTTGGCGCTCATTGATCCACTTGGCCATGGCACGTGCCTGCTTGTGACCGCGCTCAGTCAGGCGACGACGCAGGTCATCCTCGCCATCTTCAGCTTCAGCGTGGCGCCAGAGCAGCAAGTCCATTTTCGTATCCTCCGGAAAAGGCGGCATCATCGTCCTCAATAATTACAACAACATGACAACTCCTGTTTGCCGATACGAATCATCAATACGGCAGTTCAATCTCCACGCTGATAGTTGTTGATCAGGCTCTCTCCGACGGCTGTCGCCACTTGCTCAGGAATTACCTGCACCACCGGCGCGCAATCGTCCATAAATGACCAGTAGCAGAATTGCGACAATCACTGAAACGATAAACCCGGCCCCTTCACCCGCCTGATACCAGCCGAAATACTGGCCGATCGTACCGGCCAAAAATGAACCGGCAATACCCAGAATAATGGTCGCAATGAAACCCATATTCTCCCGGCCGGGATGCAGCAGCTTGGCCATGACGCCAATCACGAAACCGAGAACGATGGTCCACAGTATGCCCATAATCAATAACCTCCCGCGCAAAAAGCACAAACAATGAGACTCAATACTAGCCTGTGCTGCGCCAGGTGAGGTCGCCGAATCGTGAAATTTTGTGCGCCCGGCGTTTCAGAAAAGCCGGAGGTGACGCAGTTGGCGGAGCGCATGGGAGAGCGGCTTCGAGAGAATCAGAAATCAGCCAGAAGAGGTTTAGCGCCAAACCGAACTCTACGGTCATCACCAAGACCAGCGCCAAGCAAGGCGCCACCGAGCAGGACAATCCCGGCACAATATGCACGGTGCGCAGGCCGAGATTGAGCCAGCGTTTGCCGGGAAAATCAGTCACATTGTCGCGCTGGCGAGCCATCAGCAGTCCTGTGCTGGTGATAAGATTACCCGTTATGAACGAACTCGAAGTATTTGCCGAGCGCCTCGGCCAACAACTGCTCAATCGCGGCGAATGGCTGGCGACAGCGGAATCCTGCACCGGCGGCTGGGTCGCCCAGACGATCACGGCGATTGCCGGCAGTTCAGCTTGGTTTGATCGCGGCTTTGTGACTTATTCCAACGCCGCCAAAGTCGACATGTTGGGGGTGCCGGAAATCACACTGGAGCGCCACGGCGCAATATCCGAAGCCACCGCGCGGGCCATGGCGCAAGGTGTACTAGCGCATAGCCGGGCCAACTGGGCACTAGGCATCACAGGCGTCGCCGGGCCAACTGGTGGTTCCCGCGAAAAACCGGTGGGCACCGTCTGCTTTGCCTGGGCCAGCACGGATGGCGGCTGTGAAGCGCAGACCTGTCAGTTCACCGGTGATCGCGCCGCCGTCCGCGAACAGTCTGTACGCCACGCACTTGAAGGCTTGCTTGAGCGTATCGCTGCACAAGGCCTGCTCGCCTGATTGTTGCGGTAGACGCCAAAAAACGGGCGATTTTTTATGCGGGTAGCGGCTCGAACAGTGCGGCCAGATCGTCCGTACCAAACTTGACATCCACCCCGCGATCTTCGGAGAGTATTCCGGCCGCCAGTTCTGCCTTGCGTTCCTGCAGCGCGAGAATCTTCTCCTCGATACTGCCACCGACAATCAACTTGTAAACGAACACCGGTTTGTCCTGCCCCAAACGATGGGCGCGGTCAGTCGCCTGATTTTCAACGGCCGGATTCCACCACGGATCGTAGTGAATGACCGTATCGGCGGCGGTCAGATTGAGACCAACGCCACCCGCCTTCAGGCTGATCAGGAATACCGGCACCTCTTCATCCTGGAAGCGGCGGATCGGCACTTCCCTATCCGTGGTATCGCCGGTCAAAATGACATATTTGATACCAGCACGGTCGAGTTCATGCTCGATCAGGGCCAGCATACTGGTGAATTGCGAGAAGACCAGAATACGCCGACCTTCATCGACCAACTCCGGCAGCATCGCCATCAACAGATCGAGCTTGGCACGCTCCTTGACCTTCTTGGCCGCCTCGGCCTTGACCAGACGTGGGTCACAGCAGACCTGACGCAGCTTGAGCAAGGCATCGAGAATCACGATCTGACTGCGATTGAAGCCCTTGATCGCGATTTCCTCGCGCACCTTGGCATCCATCGCCGCCCGCACGGTTTCATAAAGATCGCGCTGACTGCCTTCGAGTTCGACACTGCGCACAATGATGGTCTTCGGTGGCAGTTCCTGAGCGACATCTTCCTTCTTGCGGCGCAGGATAAAGGGGCGAATGCGCCGGGCCAGCAATTGGCGACGCTGATTGTCGCCCTGCTTTTCAATCGGCGTACGCCAGTGCTTGGTGAACTGGCGGTTGTCACCAAGAAAACCAGGGAGGAGGAAGTCAAACTGGCTCCACAACTCACCCAGATGATTTTCCAGCGGCGTTCCGGTAATGCACAGCCGATGGCGTGCATCAATCTTGCGCACCGCTTCGGCGCCCTGGCTGCGGGCATTCTTGACGGTCTGCGCTTCATCAAGAATCAGCAAATGATAACTGTGCTGTATCAACTCATCGGCATCGCGCCAGAGTAGCGGATAGGTGGTCAACACCACGTCGCTGCTCGCAATTTGATCGAATTTGCTCTTGCGCTCCGGGCCGTGCAGCGAGAGCACTGACAGGCTGGGGGCAAAGCGCGCGGCTTCATTCTTCCAGTTAAAAATCAGCGAAGTCGGCAGAACGATCAAGGCCGGCTTGTCGAGACGACCAGCCTCTTTCTCCAGCAGCAAATGCGCCAGCGCCTGCGCTGTTTTGCCGAGCCCCATGTCGTCGGCCAGAATTCCGGAAAGCTCCTGCTCGCGCAGGAACTGCAGCCAGGCCAAACCTTCCTTCTGGTAGGGGCGCAATTCCAGACACAAGCCCTTGGGCGGCTCGATGCGGGTGATGCCCTGCGCACTGCGCAGCTTGTCAGCCATGGCGAAAACATCACTCTGGCCCTTGAACTGCCAGCGGCTGGTGTCATTCAAATCGGCCAGACGCGGCGCGTCAAAGCGTGACAGGCGGATGGTGTCGCCGCCAGTGAATCCGTCAAACAAATCAATCAACGTTGCGGCCAGCGGCTTGATGCGGCCAGCCGGAACACGCAAGCGTTTGCCGCTAGCCGTGTGCAATTCGATCGACTCGTCGTCCGGCACGAAAGCCAGCTGCAAGGCATCCAGCCAACGTGCGTCACGACGGAAAAGGCCAGCCAGCAAAGGGGCCAGGGCCAGGCGCTCGCCTTCGACGATGATGCCCATATCGAGGTCAAACCAGCCGCCTTCGGCTTCAATCAGATCGGCTTCCCAGCCATCCACCTCAAGTACATGATGACGGAAGTCATCCGGAAATTCGACCTGCCAACCCGCCTCGCGTAGCGCTGGCAGATGGTCCTGCATGAAATAAGCCCAGTCACTCTCATGCGCCATGCCATAGATACCCTCTGGTGGATGACCAAAGGTGTACAGGGTATGGCCGGGGATTTTCTCCAGGCCAGTCGTCGCCAGCGCCTTGAGTGCAGCAGCCTCAGCCTCCGGACGGCGCTTCAGACGGACAGTTTCGCCTTCTGGCAGGGTAATGAATTCGTGACGGTTGTCAGGGCGGATATCAGCATCGGCATAGCGAAAAACCACCCGCGCCACATCAAAAGGGCCTCCACTGAAACTTTGCGGGTAGCCACGCCAGGCGCGTGAACCATGTGTGTGCACCGTTTCCAGCTGAAGAATAGCCTGCAGCGGCGCTTCAATCAGGCGCAGACGAGCACTCGCATCCTCAGCCGGCGGCGGCAATTCAGGCGCCAGTTCAGAAAGAGCTTCGGCCACCAGCCCAGCCTCTTTCGCCGAGAGCGGCGGCAGGCTGAAGAGACGGCCGATGACTGCCGGATTACCGCTGACTTCGAGCGGACCAATTTCACCACCGGCCAAATCCAGATACCAGGGCGGGTCGACCGTAACAATCATCTCCGCCGCAGGATCGGGACGCAGCGAAGGGCGCTGGAAACCGTTGGCATCAACCTGCCAGCCAACGCTGGCTGGGCGCTGCAGTCCGGCTTGCAAAGGTAAGCCAAGATCTTCCTCGGAATACAGGCGATTGCTTTGCACCATGCGCTGCAATATTTCAGCCCCCTTTTTGGGGCCGAGAGCAAAAGCGCGCAGCGGGCTTTCATGACTGCGCTCCGCCCAGATCAGACGCAGGATGACGAGATCTTCCTCATTGACGAACTGTGGTGGCGCAACCAGCGCGCGGTCCACCTTCCACCACTCCTCGGCACTCTCCGGCTGCTTGCCCTTGCGGATTTCGATACCGAAATGACGCTGATCGGTGGACCACTTGAGGATGTAGAAAAGTTGCTGGCGGGCAGTGCTTGGCCGGGCTTTTTTCTTGGCGACAGCAATCGAAACGCGCCGCAGATCCTCCACCCAGGACAGAACGCTGGGACTGACACGATCCGGCTTCGGGACATTTTCATTGACCGCGCGCAACAAGGTTGCGGCGACATGTTTACAGTGCTTGCCCACCGGGCAGCTACAGGCGCTGATCATGATCGCGCCACCGCGCGCCTCAATCAGGCGCGCAATCACCACATAAGGCGCTTTGGCGGTACCGGGAACGATGGAACGAATGACCATCGGCTCGATTTCAATATCCTGCACCAGATCAACGTAAGGATTAGCCTTGGCCAGCTCGCGCTTGTCAAACCAACCGAGCACATCCTCTTTACAGAGGTCGTTAAAAGTTTCGACAGCCATTGCTAATTTAAAAGCGCAAAAGTGAGCAGCGCGAGCAACAGCGCAATGATCATCAGCCAGCGGTTTTGCTGGCGCTGAGCGCTGATCAGGCGCTCAACCTGCGGCGCCAGATCGGCCTTGGGTTCTTGCGCCAGCGATTGATGAATGAGTCGCGGCAATTGCGGCAAAGTGCGTGCCAGATATGGAGCTTCCCGCTGGAAGGTCCGCAGCAAGCCGCGCCAGCCCACTTGTTCGCTCATCCAGCGCTCCAGGAACGGTTTGGCGGTTTTCCAGAGATCCAACTCGGGATCGAGCTGACGCCCCAAACCTTCAATATTAAGCAGCGTCTTTTGCAGCATGACCAGTTGCGGTTGAATTTCAACATTGAAGCGGCGCGACGCCTGAAAGAGACGCAACAAGACCTTGCCGAAGGAAATATCCTTCAGCGGCCGATCGAAAATGGGCTCGCAAACGGCACGAATCGCCGCCTCGAACTCATCAACCCGCGTATCTTTGGGCGCCCAACCCGACTCGATATGTGCTTCAGCAACGCGCTTGTAGTCGCGCTGAAAGAAGGCCAGAAAATTCTGGGCCAGGTAATTCTTGTCGTTGTCGGTCAAAGTGCCGACGATGCCGAAGTCGAGCGCAATGTAACGGCCGTCAGGGGCAACGAAAATATTGCCGGGGTGCATGTCGGCATGGAAAAACCCATCACGAAAAACCTGGGTGAAGAAAATTTCGACACCAGCAGCCGACAACTTGGAGAGATCGATGCCATCCGCCCGCAGTTTGTCGATCTGCGAAATCGGCGTGCCCTTCATGCGCTCCATGACCATCACCGTCGAGGTGCACCAGTCCCAGTGAATCTCCGGCACGATCAACAGGTTCGAGTCCACAAAATTGCGGCGCAGCTGCGAGGCGTTAGCCGCTTCACGCATCAGATCCAGTTCGTCGTGCAGGTATTTAGCAAACTCAGCAACCACTTCGCGCGGCTTGAGGCGTTTGCCATCCGACCACAGGGTCTCAAGCAGCATGGCGAATGTATCAAGCAAGCCGAGGTCATGGTCAATCACGCGCAGCATGTTGGGACGCAAGATCTTGACCGCTACTTCGTGGCTGCCGTCTTCATCCTTGAGGCGGGCAAAATGGACCTGGGCAATCGAGGCTGAAGCCACCGGCAGCGGATCAAATTCGGCAAAAACTTCACTTGCCGGACGCCCGTAAGCCTTTTCGATCTCGGCCAGCGCCAGATGCGAAGCGAACGGTGGCACCCGGTCTTGCAGCCTGGCCAATTCATCGGCGATATCGGCCGGCATCAGGTCGCGTCGGGTCGACAGCACCTGACCAAACTTGACGAAAATCGGGCCTAAAGCCTCCAGCGCCAGACGCAATCGAACAGCACGCGGTGCCGAAAGGTCACGCCAGAATTGCAGCACATTGAAAACACGCGCCACCCTGCCCGTCGGTTCGTGTTCAAGGACCATTTCATCGAGGCCGTAACGACTGGCGACGGAAGCGATCTTTAAAAGACGGAAAATGCGCATGGAAAAGGCGAAGGCGAAAGAGCGCGATGCTAACACGCAAGCCCCCCTCCGGTCCTGCTGACGGCGATCAAAAGCTGATTGGCCGCCCGATGAATGGGGCACCAGGCGGTTTACAAACCATCACAAAGCGCCCGTCGTGGACCGAATACGCAAGCGTATAATCCTCGCTTTCGAATTTTCGCAGCAAATCAATGGCCCACGACGTTAAATCCCAGCTGACCGCCCTGTTGCAACAGGCGCTAGCCAGCGTTGCCCCAACCGCAACCGACACCCCGATTCATCTCGAACGCCCACGTGACCCAACGCACGGCGATTTCGCGACCAATCTGGCCATGCAACTGGCTAAAGCATTGAAGAAGAATCCGCGTGAAATCGCCCAGCAACTGCTGCGCGAGTTGCCGGTGTCAATATTGGTCAGCAAGGCCGAGATCGCTGGGGCAGGTTTCATCAACTTCACCCTCGACGCGACGGCCAAAACCAGTGCTGTGCGCACCGTGCTGATTGAAGGCGAAAACTACGGCCGCCTGACCAGCGGAGGCTGGCAGAAGGTGCAGGTCGAATTCGTTTCAGCCAATCCGACCGGCCCACTGCACGTTGGCCATGGTCGTGGTGCAGCTTACGGCGCGTCACTGGCCAACCTGCTGACTTTCGCCGGCTGGGATGTCACGCGTGAGTATTACGTCAATGACGCCGGCCGTCAGATGGACATTCTCGGCCTGTCTACCTGGCTGCGTTATCTGGAACAGAATGGCGTAGACGTGCCCTTCCTGCCTAACGCCTATCAGGGCGGCTATGTGCGCGATATGGCGGCGCAGATCAGCGCCGCTCACGGCACCAAATATGTCCGCCCGGCCGCTGCCGTGCTGGCTGGCACGCCCGGCTTGCCGGAGGCGACCCGCGCCGATGACGAAGCCAAGCGCCAGCGCGACCAGCACCTCGATGCCCTGATCGCCAACGCCAAGGAACTCCTGGGGCCGGACTGGGCTTACATCCATCAGCATGCACTATCAGAGCAACTGGCCGACTGCCGCAGCGATCTCGAAGAGTTCGGCGTCCATTTCGATGTCTGGTTCTCGGAAAAGGCCCTGTTTGACACCGGTCTGGTCGCCCGTTGCGTTGATCTGCTGGAAAAGAAAGGCCATCTCTACGTACAGAATGGCGCTCGCTGGTTCCGGTCAACCACCTTTGGCGATGAAAAAGATCGCGTCGTGCAGCGCGAAAATGGCCTCTATACCTATTTCGCCTCCGACATCGCCTACCACCTCAACAAGTTCGAGCGTGGTTTCGACAAGGTTATCAACATTTGGGGTGCCGACCACCACGGCTACATTTCCCGTGTCACCGGTGCCATTACTGCGCTTGATCTCGATGCCGCCAAGTTGCAGGTCGCGCTGGTGCAGTTTGCCGTGCTTTACCGCAATGGACAGAAGGCTTCGATGTCCACGCGCTCTGGTGAATTTGTCACCCTGCGCGAACTGCGTGGCGAAGTCGGCAACGATGCCTGCCGCTTCTTTTACGCCCTGCGCAAGTCGGATCAGCACCTCGATTTCGATCTTGACCTGGCCAAGAGCCAGACCAACGAAAACCCGGTCTATTACATCCAGTACGCCCACGCCCGCATCTGCTCGGTACTTGGCCAGTGGAACGGCGACCCGGAAGGGCTGGCCGAGACCGATCTGTCACCGCTGACCAATCCGCGCGAACTGGCGATTGCCAACAAGCTGGCTGAATTCCGCGACGTCATCGACAACGCTGCCCGTGAACTGGCACCGCACCTGATCGCTTTCTATCTGAAGGATCTGGCCGGCGAATTCCACGGCTGGTACAACGCCGAGCGCATGCTGGTCGATGATGTGGTGCTGCGCGATGCGCGCGTCGCACTGGCCACCGCCGTGCGTCAGACAATACGCAATGGTCTGTCGATTCTGGGCGTCAGTTGCCCGGAATCGATGTAAGGACGCACGATGAGCCGTGACATGAAACCTCGTAGAAACCAGCCCGCCAAGAAAAAATCCGGTGGTGGCACGCTGATTGGCATGTTCATCGGCCTCGTGCTCGGCGTTACTGCGGCGGCCGGCGTCGTCTGGTACATGAACAAGTCGCCACTACCTTTCGTGGACAAATCGCCGCCACCACGCTCGGAAATAGCTGCCGCCAGCAACGGCAAACCGGCGCAACCGATTGCCCTGCCCGGCAAGCCGGGCGATCCGATTCCCGAAAAGCGCTTCCAGTTCTATGACATTCTGCCGGGCAAGACCGATGCGGTACCGGACAAGGAAGGCAAACCGGTAATCGCCAAGGAAGAGCCGAAAAAAGAAGAAAAGAAGGAAGAGAAAAAAGAGGAGCTGAAAGAAAGCAAGCAGCCGCTCTTCCTTCAGGCCGGCGCTTTCAGTACGGCACAGGATGCTGACAACCAAAAGGCTAAACTGGCGTTTATGGGAGTGGAGGCCGTCGTGCAACAGGTGATGGTGCAGGACAAGACCTACTACCGGGTACGGGTCGGCCCCTATACAAAAATTGATGAACTGAACAAAGTACGTGCTGAACTTGCCAAATCGGGCATCGAAGCACAACTAGCCAAGAACAAGGAGTAATGCATGAAATCTGATCGTCGCAATTTTGTCGGTTCTGTTTTGGCCATTGGCGCGGCGTTGACCGTAACCACTCCGTCTTTCGCCCAGACAGTCGGCAAGGATTACACGCTGATCACACCGGCCCAGCCGACTGATGATGCTGCCAAGGTCGAAGTGCTGGAGTTTTTCAGCTACGGATGCCCGCATTGCAGCGATTTCCATCCACAAATTTCCGCCTGGTCAGCCAAGTTGCCGGCCGATGTTGTTTTCAAGCGCGTACCGATCACCTTTGGCCGTGCCGCCTGGGCCAATATCGCCAAGCTCTTTTACACGCTGGAAACCACCGGTGATCTGGCCAAGCTGGATGGTGATGTCTTCAAGGCCATCCACGGCGAACGGATCAATATGTTCGACGAAAAAGTGCTGACCGAGTGGGTTATCAAGAAGGGTGTCGACCCCAAGAAATTTGCTGACACGTTCAATTCCTTCGGTGTCATGAGCAAGGTCAAGCGCGGTGATCAGTTGGCGCAGGGCCACAAAATCCAGGGCGTGCCAGCGATTTCTGTCGATGGCAAGTACATGGTTGGTGGCAAGGATTTCAACGAGCAACTGGCAATTGCCGACAAGCTGATTGCCAAGGCACGCAGCGAGAAATCCGGCAAGAAGTAATTGTCACTGAAGGTCTTCATCACGGGCGCCTCGTCGGGTATCGGCGAGGCGCTTGCGGTTTACTACGCCGCACAAGGGGCAAGCCTTGGACTGGTGGCGCGCCGCGCCGAATTTCTTGAATCGCTCAATGAGCGCCTTGGCGGCCAGCATGCCTGCTACGCGCTGGATGTCAGCGACGCACCAGCGCTGCACACGGCGGCTGGCGACTTTATCGCCCGCTTTGGCGCCCCCAACATCATTATTGCCAACGCCGGCGTTTCGGCCGGCACGCTAAGCGAATTCGAGGAAGACCTTGCCGTCTTCAAGCGCGTCATGGACACCAACGTTTTCGGTATGGCAGCAACCTTTGCCCCGTTCATCCCGACAATGAAAGCCGCTGACGGCGAAAGACGTCTGGTCGGTATCGCCTCAGTCGCCGGCATCCGTGGCCTGCCGGGTGCTGAAGCTTATTCGGCATCAAAGGCGGCAGCCGTCGTCTATCTTGAAAGCCTGCGCCTCGAAATGCGCCCGTACGGCATCAAGGTAGTCACCATTGCCCCAGGCTACATCGAAACCCCAATGACTGCGGTCAACCCCTACAAAATGCCTTTTTTATTGCCGGCTGCAAAAGCGGCCAAACGTTTTGCGCTTGCCATAGAGCGCGGCACCACCTATACGGTGATCCCCTGGCAGATGGGCGTTGTCGCCAAAATCCTGCGTCTGCTGCCCAACTGGCTGTATGACCGTCTATTTACCAACGCCCCAAGAAAGCCGCGCGGCTTGCTAAAATAGACCGATGCTAGAACTCAAGATCAATGGCGAATCCCGTCACTTTCCACAAGCACTGACCGTCGCCGGGCTGATTGATCAGCTCGGCTACAGCGGCAAGCGCATCGCCGTCGAACGCAATGGCGAAATCGTTCCCAAGAGCCAGCATGGCTCAACCGCGCTCGCCGCAGGCGACCAACTCGAAATCGTCGTCGCCGTCGGCGGCGGCTAAGGAGTACTCCTCATGCATCAACTGACTATCGCCGGCAAGGCGTACCGTTCCCGTTTGCTGGTTGGCACCGGCAAGTACAAGGATTTCGCCGAAACGCGTGCTGCGATCGATGCCTCCGGGGCAGAGATCGTCACCGTTGCCGTTCGTCGCGTCAACATTGGCCAGGACGCCAGCCAGCCCAATCTGCTGGATGCCGTGCCGCCATCAAAATTCACCATTCTGCCCAACACCGCCGGCTGTTACAGCGCCGATGATGCGGTGCGCACCCTGCGTCTGGCACGCGAACTGCTCGACGGCCATGCGCTGTGCAAGCTGGAAGTACTCGGCGACCCGACCAATCTTTTCCCGAACATGCCGGAAACGCTGAAGGCGGCTGCCACGCTGGTCAAGGAGGGTTTTCAGGTCATGGTCTACTGCGCCGATGACCCGATCCAGTGCAAGATGCTGGAAGAAATCGGCTGCGTCGCGGTGATGCCGCTCGCCTCGCTGATCGGCTCCGGCATGGGCATCGTCAATCCGTGGAACCTGCGCCTGATCATCGACAACGCCAAAGTGCCGATCATAGTCGATGCCGGTGTTGGCACTGCTTCCGATGCAACGATCGCCATGGAACTGGGCTGTGACGGTGTCTTGATGAACACCGCCATTGCCCACGCCAAAGACCCGGTGCTGATGGCCAGCGCCATGAAAAAGGGTATCGAAGCCGGCCGCGAGGCTTATCTTGCCGGCCGTATGGCGCGCAAATACTACTCGGCCGATCCGTCATCACCGACCTCAGGATTGATCGGCTCATGAGCGAGAATGTTTACACCGATGGCCGGGCTGGCGAAACTGCCGAGCACGGCCACATCAAAAGCTACGTGCGGCGCGCCGGACGCATGTCATCAGCCCAGCAAAATTACTACGCCGAAATGATGCCGAAGATCGGCATCCCCTACGCGCCACAGCAAATTGAACTTGTTACGGTCTACGGCCGAAATGCCCCGAAAATTTTGGAGATCGGCACCGGCATGGGTGAAACCACAGCCAAAATTGCCGATACCTGCCGTGATAACGATTATCTCGGCGTTGAGGTCCACGTCCCCGGTGTTGGTGCGCTGTGCAAACAGATCGCCGAACGCGAACTTACCAATCTGCGCATCTGCCAGCACGATGCGGTCGAAGTCGTTCGCGACATGCTGCCCGAGGCCTCGCTCGACGGCGTTCATATCTTCTTCCCCGATCCGTGGCACAAGGCGCGCCACAACAAACGCCGGCTAATCCAGCCGCCGTTTGTCTCGCTGCTCGCTTCGCGCCTGAAACCGGGCGGCTATTTCCACTGCGCCACCGACTGGGAAGAGTACGCCCATCAAATGCTGGAAGTGCTTTCCGGTGAGCCGACGCTAACCAACTCAAGCGAAGGTTTCGCACCACGCCCCGATTACCGGCCGCTGACCAAATTCGAGAACCGTGGTTTGCGACTGGGTCACGGCGTTTGGGACGTGATTTTTCACCGAAAATAGCGCAAGCTTTTGCACATTATTGTTCAAACCCACAAAAACGAGGTTCTCCATGAAAACCAAAAAAATCGCTCTGATCATGATGATCCTGGGGCTATGCTCCCTTCAGGCGCAAGCGGCTGACCGCACCGGAAAAGAAGTGGTCGACACCACCTGCGCCTCCTGCCACATCAGCGGCAAGGATGGCGCACCTAAAATTGGTGATCAGGCCGCCTGGTCGCAGCGCGCCGCCAAAGGTCTCGACAAGCTGACCGCCAACGCCATTACCGGCGTCCGCAACATGCCAGCCCACGGCGGCCAAGCCGCATTAAGCGATCTCGAAATGAGCCGCGCGGTGGGCTACATGGTCAGCGGTGGTAACGCCGCCGATACCAACAAGGCCTACAGTTCGCCGAATACACGCTCCGGCGAGCAGGTTGTCAAAGAGCGCTGTCAGGAATGTCACGCCGAGGGCAAAAATGGTTCACCTAAACTGGGCGACATGAATGCCTGGAAGCCCCGCCTGACCAAGGGCGTTGACCCGTTGGTCAAATCCGCGATTGGTGGTCACAAAGGCATGCCGGCACGCGGTGGCATGGCCAACCTGAGCGATGCCGAAATGAAAGCCGCCGTTGAATACATGGTCGGCCTGACCGGCGGCAGCGCCAAGAAGTAAGTCATACCCCGGCGAGCACACCGCTCGTCAGGATTAAGAACCTCTGCCAACATCCAGAAGATGTGGGCAGAGGTATTTGTTTTTATGCCGCCTCTGCGCGGCACGCTCATGATTGTTTTGATATGTGGTTCAAGAACCTCCAGCTTTACCGTTTGCCGACGCCATGGAACATCGACCTGGCTAAATTTGAAGAACTGTTGTCGCGCGGCCCCTTCGTCAAGTGCCCAAGCAACCAGCCAATGTCACGCGGCTGGATTTCGCCGCGCAAGGATGGCGCGCTGGTCTTTTCGCTGAATCGTCAATGGATGATTGCGTTGAGTACCGAGCAACGCCTGCTGCCCTCCTCCGTGGTAAACGAGGAAGTCAAGGAACGGGCCGAAACGCTGACCGAACAACAGGGCTATGCCCCCGGCCGCAAGCAGTTGAAGGAACTGAAAGAGCGCGTGACCGAAGAGTTGATGCCGCGTGCCTTCACCCGCAAAAACACCACTTTCATCTGGATCGACCCGCAAAATGGCTGGTTCATCGTCGATGCCTCGAGCCCGGGCAAGGCTGAGGAAGTCATCGAACATCTCCGCCATTGCCTCGATGAATTCCCGCTGACCATGCTCCACACCCAGCTTTCACCTGTCTCGGTGATGGCTGACTGGCTGGCTGGCGGCGAACCCCCGGCCGGCTTCACAATAGACCGCGACTGCGAACTGAAAGCCGTCGATGATGAAAAGTCCGCCGTGCGTTATGTACGCCATGCACTCGATGGCGAGGACATCGAAGGCCAGATCAAGGCCCATCTGGCCGCCGGCAAACTGCCAACCAAGCTGGCCCTGACCTGGGACGAGCGCATCTCCTTCATCCTCAGCGAAAAGCTGGAAGTCAAACGCCTCGCCTTCCTCGATCTGCTCAAGGACGAAGCCGAGAAAAGTGCTGAACACGCCAACGAGCAGTTCGACGCCGACTTTGCCCTGATGTCCGGCGAACTCGCCCGCTTCCTGCCGCAACTGGTTGCAGCATTGGGCGGCGAAGTCGTCGAGGGTCAATGAAGCCCGCCGAGCACTGCCCCTGTGGCTCCAATCGCGCATATTCAGCCTGTTGCGGTCGACTGCATTCCGGGGCTGAAAATGCGTTGACCGCAGAAGCCTTGATGCGCTCGCGCTACTGCGCCTACGCCCTCGGCCTCGAACCTTATCTGCTCGCCACCTGGCACACTTCAACACGCCCGGCCGAACTCAATCTGGCCGAAGATGGTGGTACCAAATGGCTGGGCCTCAATATCAAGAATCATCAGGTGATTGACAGCACCCACGCCACCGTCGAATTCATTGCCCGCTACCGCATTGCCGGACGCGGCTACCGCCTCTATGAAATCAGCCGCTTCGTCTGCGAAGACGGCCGCTGGTTCTATGTCGATGGCGACATCAATCCTCAAGAAAAGAATCACCCATGATCATCCTCAGAAACGTCACCCTGCGCCGTGGCACCAAGACCTTGCTCGACAAGACCTCGGTCACCATTAATCCTGGCGAAAAGGTTGGCCTGGTCGGCCGCAACGGTGCCGGCAAATCGACGCTCTTTGGCCTGATCAACGGCACGCTGCATGAAGATGGTGGCGACTTCTCGATGCCCAGCGCCTGGCGCATGGGCCAGGTGGCGCAGGACATGCCGGAAACCGATCAATCGGCCACCGACTTCGTCATCGACGGCGACGTCACCCTGCTCGCCGCCCGTAACGAAGTGGTTGATGCCGAAGCCAGCGACGACGGCATGCGCATGGCCGAAGCCTACATGGCCCTGCACGACGCCGGCGAACACGACGCCGCGTCACGCGCCCAGGCCTTGATTCTCGGTCTGGGTTTCAGCGTTGCCCAGTTGGAAAACCCGGTGGACAGCTTCTCCGGCGGCTGGCGCATGCGTTTGCAACTGGCGCGCGCCCTGATGTGCCCGTCCGACATCCTGCTGCTCGACGAACCGACCAATCACCTGGACTTGGATGCCCTCGTCTGGCTCGAAGCCTGGCTCAAGCGCTATCAAGGCACGCTGGTGATGATCAGCCACGACCGCGAATTCCTCGATGCCATCACGCAAGTCACGGTGCACATCGACAACGCCAAGCTGGTCCGCTACGGCGGCAATTACAGCAAGTTCGAAGACATGCGCGCCGAACAGATGCTGCTGCAACAGGCAACGGTGGCCAAGCAGGCCGAGAAAATCGCCCACCTGCAATCCTTCATCGCCCGCTTCAAGGCCAAGGCCAGCAAGGCCAAGCAGGCGCAGAGCCGGGTCAAGGCACTGGATCGCATGGAAAAGATCGCACCGGTGCTGGCCGATGCCGAATTCACTTTCGAATTCAAGGAACCGGTCAACCTGCCCAACCCGATGCTCTCGCTGGTCAATGCCAGCGTCGGCTACCCGGCACCGGAAGATGCGCCGGCCGGCACGCCGCCAACCGTCATCGTCAGCGGCATCAACCGCTCGGTGATGGCCGGCCAGCGCATTGGCATTCTCGGCGCCAACGGCCAGGGCAAATCAACGCTGGTCAAGACCATTGCCCGCGATCTCGGTATCGTCGCTGGCGAAGTCACCGAAGGCAAGGGCCTCAGCATCGGCTATTTCGCACAGCAGGAACTCGACGTACTGCGCCCACAGGACAACCCGCTCGAACACATGGTGCGCCTCGCCAAGGAGGCGATCGCCGCCGGGCGCAGCAATGTGCCGGGCCGCGAGCAAGAGTTGCGCAACTTCCTCGGCACCTTCAATTTCGGTGGCGAAATGGTCAAGCAAGCCGTCGGCACCATGAGTGGCGGCGAAAAGGCCCGGCTGGTGCTGTGCATGATCGTCTGGCAACGCCCCAACCTGTTGCTACTCGACGAGCCGACCAACCACCTTGATCTCTCAACCCGCGAAGCGCTCGGCATGGCGCTCAACGAGTTTGAAGGCACCGTCATGCTGGTCAGCCACGACCGCGCTTTGCTGCGTGCGGTATGCGACGAATTCTGGCTGGTCTCAAAAGGCGGCATAGCACCGTTCGAGGGTGATCTGGAGGATTACCAGCGTTATTTGCTGGATGAAGCCAAGCGGGTACGGGAAGAGGCAGCAGCGGCGCATAAGCTGCGCGGCACCTGATTTGGATAAATGGAAAACCCCGCCAACACAGGGCGGGGTTGATTTAGTTAGAAACTAAAAATGCTTTGGGGAACTAGCCTAACAGCCGAAGCTGAACAAGATAGACCCCGGCGCCAGCAAAATAGCCGATCAGGGCCAAGCCACTGATTTTTTTCACGTACCAGAAGAAGTGAATTTTCTCGAGGCCCATGGCGGCAACACCAGCAGCGGAACCAATGATCAGAATTGAGCCGCCAGTACCTGCGCAATACGCCAGGAACTGCCACAGGAAATGGTCCGGCGGATAACTGGTCAGGCTGTACATGCCCATCGAAGCTGCCACGAGCGGGACGTTGTCAACAATGGCACTGACGATGCCGATGATCAGCACAATAACATCCTGCCGGCCAACCGCCTGATCCAGCCACTGGGCTAGTGATGTCAGGATATGCGTATGCTCCAGGATGGCCACCGAAAGCAGAATGCCGATAAAGAACACAAGCGAACTCATGTCGATTCTGCTCAAGGCATGGACCAGCGTGAAATGTTGTTTGAACTCGTCTTCTTTGTGACGATGAACCAGGTCACCAACCAGCCAGAGGATACCCAAGCCGAACAGAATACCCATGAACGGCGGGAGGTGCGTAATCGTCTTGAAGGCGGGAACGGCGACGAGGATACCTAGCCCCATGAAGAACATGAGACTGCGTTCAAACTCGGTAGTACGCAAACCATGCTCATTTTCAATCAGTTCCGGACTAACCACTTCGCGTCCGCGCAAGGCAAAAGCGGTAATCGCCAGAGGCACGATCATGCTCACCAGTGCCGGCAAGATAACGGCCTTGATGATTGCCAGCGATGTGATCTGGCCGCCGATCCACAGCATGGTGGTTGTGACATCACCAATCGGCGACCAGGCGCCGCCGGAATTGGCTGCAATGACGATAATTCCCGCAAAAAACAGCCGGTCATCATGTTTTGCCAGTAGTTTGCGCATCAGGGAAATCATCACGATGGTTGTGGTCAGATTATCCAGAATGGCACTAAGAAAAAAGGTAACGAAACCAACCAGCCACATCAACGAAGATAACTTGGTTGTCCTGATACGCTTGGTGATGACCTCAAAACCGTTATGGGCATCAACAACCTCGACGATGGTCATCGCTCCCATCAGGAAGAAGACGATTTGTGCCGTACTCGTCAGTGACTCGCCCAACTGCTCGGTCAGCAGGTGGGTATCACCAATTGATAACGAGTAGATAGTCCATAGCAGTCCGGCCCCGATCAGGGCAGATGCCGACTTGTTAATTTTTAGTGGGTGCTCCAGCGCAATAGCGGCGTAAGCAATGACGAAAATAACAACAATTGTGGTGAGCATTTCACAACCCTTAAAACAGATGGAACTAGCGGGACGATGCCTGCGCTCTGTATCTCAAAACCGGTTTCATGAGAGCACCAGGCCGGCATGAGCATTCGGCGCTGCACGAGCAATTGTGATCCGAAATCATCACAACGGTGTCACGCCAGTCGACTAGGAGCCTTAGCGTAACGCAAGTGACGTGTAAAATAAATTCGATTTATTTCGCACAATCATGCGGTTTTTTCGATGAATGTTCTCTACGTATGAATCACAAACACCTGTTTTATTTTTGGAAGGTAGCCAAGGCGGGCAGCGTTGCACGTGCCGCCGAAGCCATTAACGTCACCCCGCAAACATTGAGCGGTCAGATTGGTTTGCTTGAAAACAGCCTGGGCACTGCCTTATTCGCCCGACAAGGGCGCTCCATCGTGCTTACCGAAGCAGGAAAAATGGCTCTGGAGTACGCTGATGAGCTATTCGCCCTGAGTGCCGAACTGGAAGTGATGATCAGACACCACCCCAAGGGCCGCCCTGCGGAATTCAGGGTAGGCGTATCAGATGCCGTGCCGAAATCATTGGCTTGCAAGTTACTCCAACCGGCCATCCACGGAGAAAATTCAACCCGCATCGTTTGCCGGGAGTGGCAACTTGACCGCTTGCTGGCCCAACTGGCGGTTCATGAGCTCGACATGGTGATATCGGATGGCCCCATCACTCCTGCGTTCAGTGTCCGGGCCTACAGCCATCGCCTGCTGGAGTCCGGGCTGACATTTCTGGCTGCAAAAAGTCTACTCGCCGAAAATACGGCAGCCTTTCCTGCCTGCCTGAATTCACTGCCACTACTGATGCCGGGAGAGGACTCAGCGATCCGGACAAGTCTTGCCCCCTGGCTGGAGAGAAAACGCATCCGTGCGCGCATCGTCGGGGAATTTGATGACACTGCGCTAATGGCCGCTTTTGGGCAAACCGGCCTTGGTGTTTTCCCGGTTCCGTCAATCGCCGAAGACGAGTTTTTAGCCTGCGGAGAGCTTTCCGTTGTTGGAAGAACCAGCGAAGTACTAGTTAGCTACTTCGCCATTTCGGTGGAGCGTCGTTTAACTCATCCCTGCGTGCTGGCAGTTACTGAATCGGCGCAGCGCATCAACCTGACAGTTGGCAATTAACTGTTCCACTCACCCGGCAAGCGCGCTGACCCTCACCGCCACGCTCAATATCGGGCTCAGATTGGGCGGCCCCATATAGCTGCCTGCAACCGGCGGTACGGCTTCCGGGTGACGGGCGACGGCGGTTGCAATGTGCCGGTTGCCGGTGACTTCGCCGCTGGTCGGGTCAAATCCTTTCCAGCCGGCGCCGGGCAGGTAGACCTCAGCCCAGGCATGTGTTGAACCGTTGCTATCATTACTGAGCGGCGTATCAAGGTAGCCGCTGACAAAGCGGCTGGCGAGGCCGAGGTGGCGGCAGGCCTCAATGAACAAAGCAGCGAAATCCCGACATGAACCGCTTTTGCTGGCCAGGGTGAACGCCGGCGTCTGAACACCGGGCTCTTCACGCATTTGGTAGCGAAACTGGCTGCTTATCGAACGATTCATCTGGTCAAGCAGGGTGAAAGTCTGTATCGGCCGGACCAGACCCAGGCTGTCGAGCCAGCCCTGCACCAGAGACTGATCAGCGGGATAGACAGATTGCCGGAAGGCCTCCAGTTCGGCCTGCTCTGCACTGGCATAGACGAAAGGATGGGTGACCGCATAGTCGTCGATCAAAAAATCAAAGGGGTTGTCGTCGTAATGCTGGATGACGACATTGCTGGTAATCAGCAAGCGCTCGGTCATTTCGCTGAAACGCACCACCGCAACCGAGTTGTCGAGCACATCACGCTTCCATTGCACGACATGAGCGGGAAAAATATCGAGAACAGAGGATTCGATCCTGATGTTATGACTTTCCCTCGGGTGCAAGAGCAAGCGATGCGGCTGCAGGGAAACCTGGGCCGCAAACCGGTACTCGGTGACATGGCTGATATTGAGACGCTGCATGGGGCTTCCTTTCCGTTAAGTCCCGGCCAAGCTCGGCACTAGGTATCGACTATAGCGAACATGGACGTCCAGCACACGCTTATCCGGGCCGCGCATCGGCAATCGGGTTGCCTAGATAGGCGCTTGTTTGCGATGATCCGGACCTCGCCGGGAGAAGACATGGATTCAAACAAAGCGCACGTCAGTGAAGCACCGTGGAAACAATATTCGGTGCTGGTCGTCGATGATGAGCCGGGTATGGTCAGTTTTTTACAACGCGCCCTGAGCCAGCGTTGCGAGGTGGTGGATACCGCCGGTAGTATCGAGCAAGCAGCGCCCCTGTTGCAGCGTCGCCTCTACGACCTGATCGTGCTCGACATCGCCTTGCCCGGCCGTACCGGCGTCGACTGGCTGCACGAGTTGCGTGACGAGGGTTATGCCGGCGATGTGGTTTTGATGACAGCCTACGCCGATCTCGATACGGCAATTGATGCCTTGCGTGCCGGGGCGGCGGATTTCCTCCTTAAACCGTTCTCGCTGGCCCAGATGCTAAATGCCATCCAGCGCTGCTTTGAGCGCTCGCGCCTGATTCGCGAAAACTTTGTCCTGCGCCGCGAAGTCAGCGCGCGAGTGGCCGATGTCGAAGGGGTGATCGGTCAGTCGGAAGCGATGATCTCGGTCTGCGAACGGCTTAAACGCATCGCGCCGACCCCGGCTACCGTGCTGCTGACTGGCGAATCGGGGACCGGCAAGGAAGTTGCCGCGCGCGCTTTGCATCGCATGAGCAACCGGTCCAATGCCTCCTTCGTGCCGGTCAACTGTGCAGCCATTTCTGCTGAACTAATCGAGTCGGAACTCTTCGGCCATGTCAAAGGGGCATTCACCGGCGCTCAGCAAAGCCGCGAAGGGCTTTTTTACTATGCCCGCGGTGGCACGATTTTTCTCGACGAAATCGCTGAGATGCCGCCACCGGCACAAGCCAAGTTGCTGCGCGTGCTTGAAGAACGGCGTATCCGGCCGGTTGGCTCGGAACAGGAAATTCCGGTTGATGTGCGCGTAATTGCTGCCACCAACCGCGACCTCAAGGCCGAAGTCAGCGCCCATCGTTTCCGCCAGGATCTCTATTACCGGCTGCAGGTGGTTGAAGTCACGCTTCCACCACTGCGCGAGCGCCCGGAAGACCTGCCGCTGCTGGTCGAGCATTTCATTGGTCAATTGGCGCCCTATCTCGGCGTTCCCCGCCTTGAACTCGACGCCCGCACCCTGGCCCGAATGACCGCCTATGACTGGTCGGGCAACGTGCGCGAGTTGCGCAATTTTGTCGAACGCTCGCTGATTCTCGGCTGGTTCGACCTCGGCCCGGAACCCAAAACCAGCGCCCTGCCCCTGGGCGGTACCGAGGAAAGCCTGGAAGCCGTTGAAAAACGCCACATCCTTGCCGTACTCGCCGCCTGCTATGGCAACAAATCAGAAGCCGGACGGCGCCTGGGTGTGTCGCGCAAAACACTGGACCGCAAATGTCAGGCGTGGGGCGTGTGACCCAGCCAGCCAGCCCTGGCCGGCGCTCAATACGCGTTCGCCTCCTTCTCCTCGCGCTGCTGCCGCTGGCCGTAGTTTTACCCGTTCTCCTGGCCGTCTTGGCAATTGGTGGCGGCGACTATCTTGATCGCCTGCTGATTACCAAGGTACGGTCTGATCTCGCGGTGGCACATGGTTATTTCGAACGGGTCGCCGAAGGGGTCGGGCGTTCGGTCGAAGGACTGGCCGGCTCGGAGCGCCTGGCACGAGTTCTGGCCCAGCCAGGCACCGAGCGCATCGGCGCCATCGCGACCTTGCTCGACAGTGCGCGCAAAGGGCAAAAGCTCGATTTTCTCTACTTTCTGGACGTCGACCGCAACAGTTTGGCCGCTGAGGCCTGGGCCGTTCTCATATCGGCCAAAAATGGTCAGGCACGCACTGAAGCCGATGTCTTTACCGCGGCACAACTGCAACTTCTTGACCCGCAACTGGCCGAGCAGGCGCGCACATCAATTGTCCCCACGGCCAATGCAGCACCTGATCAACGGGTGATTGAGGATCGTGGCCTGGTGATCCATAGCGCCGCGCCAGTACACGACAGTAGTGGCAAATTGATCGGGATTTTGGCAGGCGGCGTCTTGCTCAACAAAAACCTCGCTTTCATCGACCGCCTGAACGAGATCGTTTACCCCGAAGAGGGTCTGATGCTCGGCAGCCAGGGTACCGCCACCCTGTTTCTCGGTGACGTGCGGATTGCCACCAATGTGCGGCTGTTTGAAGGTGGTCGTGCCATCGGCACCCGGGTTTCGGCAGCAGTGCATCAGGCGGTTCTCGACGAGGGGCACACCTGGCTGGATCGTGCCTTTGTAGTCACCGACTGGTATGTTTCAGCTTATGAACCACTGATCGATAGTCAAGGGAAGCGCATCGGCATGCTCTATGTCGGCTTTCTCGAAGCCCCTTTTGCCAGCGCCAAACGCAGCACACTCGGTCTCGTTGTTACGCTTTTCGCACTGGCCATGCTGTTCGCCGGCATCTTCGCCATTCTCTGGGCACGCCGGGTATTTCGCCCGATCGAACAAATGCATGCAACGATGACCGCCATCGAGCAGGACGTCGTGACAGCGCGTATCGGAGCGGTCAGCAGCCAGGACGAACTGGGGGATCTCGCCGCTCACTTTGACCGCCTGCTCGACCGCCTGCAGGCCCAGGCCGCCTCGCTCAAACGCTGGGGCGACTCGCTTGATGCGCAAGTTGCCAGCCGTACCGCAGCGCTGGAGCAGGCTGTTTCTGACCTCAAGGCAGCCCAATCGCAACTGGTGATGAACGAAAAACTGGCCGCCATTGGCCAGTTGACCGCAGGCGTTGCCCATGAAATCAACAATCCAGTCGCGGTCATTCAAGGCAACCTCGATGTCTTGCGCGACATTCTCGGCAGCACAGCTGACCCGGTAGAACCTGAAATCCGGCTGATTCAGGAACAGGTGCACCGCATCCGCCTGATTGTCGCCAAACTACTGCAGTTCGCCCGCCCCCAGGATTATGTTGGCTACCTTGAGCCAGTAGCGCCGGCCCAGTTGATACAGGACAGCCTGCTGCTAGTCGGCCATTTGCTCAAGCGCGGCACGATTGCCGTCGAACAGCATCTCGATTCGGTACGCAACGTCCTGTGCAACCGCAACGAGTTGCAACAGGTGCTGATCAACCTGATGGTCAATGCCATTCAGGCGATGCCGGACGGTGGCACCCTGATACTGGCGGCCGAAGACTGGGACGAAGCCGATATGCCGGTCGGCCTCAAGCTGATCGTCAGCGACACCGGCCCAGGCCTTGGTGCCATCGAACGCGAACGATTGTTCAAGCCGTTTTATACGGCCAAAAAAACAGATGGCACCGGTCTCGGCTTGTGGGTCAGCCTCTCATTGGTTGAACGCTACGGCGGGAAAATCACCATAGACGACGAGATGAAACAAGGTTCGCGCTTTATCGTCTGGCTACGTTTTGAACCGCTGCCGATGGATTACTAGGCTTCGCAATTCTTAACATTCCTGCCGCATTATTCCGTTACGATCAACGCTCCCCCTCACCCCCAATGGAGAAATATCATGGGTCTTCTTGATCAACTAGTCGGCTCCCTCGCCGGCGGTCAATCGGGCGGCAACAACGCACTCCTCGAAACCGTCTTGAGAATGGTCAATGACCCGCAAAACGGCGGCCTGCAAGGTCTGATTCAGACCTTCCAACAAGGCGGCCTGGGCGAGATTGTCAATTCATGGGTATCTCAGGGCCAGAACCTGCCGATTTCAGCCGAGCAGATTC
>CAXYZX010000013.1:0-28116 GCA_964293845.1 uncultured Dechloromonas sp. | reverse complement strand
AATAACGACAATCGCGAGGTTAATTTTCTCGGCAGTCTGGCAGTCTATCGCCTGACCCAGAACCGCTGATGCCAGGCTGGCTCGCCGCGTTGCTGACGCGGAGAATGCTGATCTGTATCTTCACCGGCTTTTCATCCGGTCTACCGCTCTACCTGCTGCTCAACCTCTTACCCGCCTGGCTGCGCAGCGAGGGGGTTGATCTCAAGACCATAGGCTTTTTTGCGCTGATTCAGTTTCCTTACACCTGGAAATTCCTCTGGTCGCCACTCCTTGATCGTTTCAGCGTGCCCGGCTTTGGACGGCGGCGCGGCTGGATGCTGGTAACGCAAATTGCGTTGCTTTTCGTCATCGGCTCACTTGGCGGCCTCAGCCCGAAAGACAACATCTGGCCCATCCTGTGGCTCGCTACCCTGCTCTCTTTGCTCTCGGCAACACAAGATATTGCGGTCGACGCCTTCCGACGCGAAATTTTGAGCGATAACGAGCTTGGCATTGGTAACGCTGTCCACGTGAATGCCTACCGTATCGCCGGTCTCATCCCCGGCTCCCTTTCTCTGATTCTTGCTGACCGCCTGCCGTGGAACGAAGTATTCTGGATTACCGGGGCCTTCATGATTCCCGGCATGATGATGGCTTGGCTGGTAACCGAACCAAGAGTCAAGGGGGCGCCAAAAACGTTACGCCAGGCAGTCACCGAGCCATTTCATGAATTCATCGGCCGCCAGGGCTGGCGTGGCGCGTTAATGGTCTTGGGCTTTATTTTTCTCTACAAGCTCGGCGATAGTTTGTGCACCGCGTTGGCCACGCCTTTTTATCTCGACATGGGATTCACCAAAACCGACATCGGCCTGATCGCAAAACATGCCGGCCTGTGGCCGGCAGTGGTCGGTGCACTGCTTGGTGGCCTGTGGATGATCAAGCTTGGCATCAACCGGGCACTGTGGCTCTTTGGTGTGGTCCAACTGGTCTCGATATTTGGCTTTGCCTGGCTCGCGGCTCAGGGGCACTACGACAGCATAGGCGCGACCGAACGTCTGGCTCTGGCTTTTGTTATCAGTCTTGAGGCGCTTGGCGTCGGGCTGGGTACAGCAGCGTTTGTCGCCTTCATCGCCCGCTCCACCCACCCGGCTTATACGGCAACACAAATGGCGCTCTTCACCAGCTTGGCAGCTGTCCCGCGCACCTTTATCAATGCCTCTGCTGGATGGCTGGTGGAAACACTGGGCTGGACCAACTTCTATTGGTTGTGCGCCCTGTTGGCAATTCCCGGCATGCTCTTGCTACTTAAAGTTGCGCCATGGAACGACGAGGCAAAAGCGGCTAATCGCCTCGCTTGAGGCGACGACGATCAAGCCACCAAGCGTATGCCGGCAACAGGATAACGGAGCCCGGCAATACCAGAACCACCACATAAGGTGAAAGTCTGGCCATGCTGCGCAAATGCCCGAGCAATTCTTCCTTTTCCCCGGCGCTCCATTGACCACCGTTACGCGCCTTCATCAGCAAAGGCATGATGCCGCGCGTCGCGGCGAGTTCAGTCAAAATCCGCCGCGCCTCGCGTCGTTGAGAGGAAATCAGCTGTTGCCACCAGCTCGGTAGCGAGCCAGCGGTTGTACCAGCATCTGCCACGGTCAACCTACCCTGGCGAGGGTATTTTTTAGGGTTTGCCAGCCGCGCCAGACAAAAATTCCACGCCGCGCCCAGCGCCAGGCACGTTTTGGCCGCGCAATCACGACCGCAGCGACAGCAGCACCCACGGCCACCGGGTGATGTTTGAGCCAGTCAACTCCTTCGAGCGCCTTGTCACCGACAGCCAACGCTTTTTCCAGTGGCGCAGCGTGACGGGAAAGTTCAAGACGCTGAGCATCAATCCGTGCCTTGAGTACGCCATGCCGGGTTGCCAGCTCAAGCAGGCGACCATTCATGGCTGGCGCGGACCCCGCCGACGCAGTTGCGTCATGTCTGACTCAAGTTCAGCGAGGCTGGAGCGGAACAACTTGGTCGGCTGAGCTGCTTGCCGGCGCAGTGAGCTGACAAGAACAAACCCGCCAACAATGAAGGCTGCTGAAAACAGGCCGAAGACCAGCACACGCTGCTCCCAAAAGGCAAGCGCGATGCAAAAAACAAGCATGATCAAACCTAGCGCAAATAGGAATGACGCACCGATTGCCTTTGCCCATAACGACATCAGGCGGAACTTCTCTTCCTCGATTTCGGTGACAAGAAGTTCAGCCCGCGTCTTCCCGATCGCAAGCAGCGTTGCGAGCAGGTTTTTCAGGGCGGAGAAGAGGCCTTCGCGACCGCCTTCGCCGCCAGTTTCAGTCGACATCCGCTTAGCGACGGCCGATCAGTACACCCAGGGCGAGACCCAGAGCAGCAGCAACACCAACTGCTTTCCATGGCTCTTCATGCACGAAGTCATCCGTGGCACGGGCAGCGGCCTTGGTTTTGTCGACCACGGCAACTTCGAGATCAATCAGGCGTTCCTTGGCATCACGCAGACGCAGACCAATACGCTCACGAAGTTCACCAACTTTGTCACCCGCAGAACCAGCGGTAGCGCGCAGCAGTTCTTCAGTATCAGAGATGACGACCTTCAGGTCGGAAACCAGTTTTTGCTTGTTAGCAACAGCCATTTCGTCAGACATATTCAACCTCTCGTGTAGCGGTTATGCAGAGAGCACAGATTAGCCCGTCCACGCAACGAAATCAATCCGCATCAGGCCGAAATTGGCCAATCGTAATCAATGACCAATGGCGCATGATCGGAAAATCTGCTTTCCTTATAAATCGATGCAGCACGGGCACAAGCGGCAATACCGGGAGTCGCCACCTGATAGTCGATCCGCCACCCAACGTTGTTAGCCCACGCCTGGCCACGATTGCTCCACCATGTATAGCATTCGGATGTTGTTTCGGGGTGTAGCCGACGATAGACGTCAACCAGCCCCAGCTCTTCAAATACGCGGCTGAGCCAAGCTCGCTCCTCGGGCAGGAAACCGGAATTTTTCTGGTTCGACTTCCAGTTTTTCAGATCGTTTTGCTGATGAGCAATATTCCAGTCGCCACATAAAACGATCTCCCTCCCTTCGGCATGCAAGGCTTGCAGATGGGGATAGAAAGCGTCGAGAAAGCGAAACTTGGCTTCCTGACGCTCAGGCGAGGAAGACCCGGAGGGCAGATAGAGCGATATCACCGAGAGATTGCCAAAATCAGCGCGTATGTATCGACCTTCGGCATCGAACTCGCCACCATCAAAACCGGCAATCACTTTATCCGGCACCCGTCGACTCCACAAACCGACCCCGCTGTAACCTTTTTTTTCGGCCGCATGATAGGCCGCATGCATGCCACCCGGCGCTCGCATCTGATCAGTCAGGTCGGGAAGCTGCGCCTTTAATTCCTGCAGGGCAAACACATCAGCATGCTGGGCAATCGCCCAAGGCAAAACATTTTTGCTCCACGCCGAGCGGATGCCATTGAGGTTAAGAGAGATGATGCGTAACATTGTCGAGGAATTCAGCCGCCCATCGGCGGTCTACGAAATTGGGGAAATATGGACTTTCGTCAGGACTTCATCGAATTTGCTGTCGGTTGCAAGGTTTTGCGCTTTGGTGAATTCAAAACCAAGGCTGGGCGTTTGTCGCCCTATTTTTTCAATGCCGGCCTGTTTAATGACGGCAACTCACTCGGTCGCCTCGCCGAATTTTACGCCAAAGCGGCGGAAACCGGCGCGATCCAGTTCGATATGCTTTTTGGTCCAGCTTACAAGGGGATCCCGCTGGTCGCCGCCATTTCAATAGCGCTGGCTCAGCGCGGCAGCAACTTCCCGTTTGCTTACAACCGCAAGGAAGCCAAAGATCACGGCGAGGGTGGCAGTATTGTTGGCGCGCCCTTGAGCGGTCGCGTAATGATTGTTGATGATGTAATTTCTGCCGGTACATCGGTTCGCGAATCCGTCGAATTGATCCGCGCCGCAGGCGCCACGCCCGCCGGAGTCTTGATCGCGCTGGATCGTCAGGAGCGTGGCCTGGGTGACCTTTCAGCCGTCCAAGAGGTTCAACGCGATTATGGCATTCCCGTCATCGCTGTTGCCGGACTGGGTGATCTGATGGCTTTCCTTGAGCACCACCCCGAATTTGCAGAATATCGCACCGCCGTCGCACGCTACCGGACCGAGTACGGTGTCAACTTCAACTAGACGGTTTTTGGCTCTGTCGCTGCTTGTTACTACCCTGTCAGTTGAGGCGGCGAGCAATTTTTTCTGCTGCCTCGACCCGCTAAGCGGTCGCCGCACCTGTGGAGACACATTGCCCGAAGCCTGTCGTGGCAAGGCGTACAAGATCATTGATGGTGCCGGCAACGTACTCAAGGAAGTCGGCCCGCCACTCACTCAGGAACAGAAAGCAGAAGCTGCGCTTCAAGCACGACGCAAACAGGAACAGGATGACCTTGCCCGCGAGCAGCGACGCAAAGATCAGGCCTTGCTCGACACCTACAGCAGCGTCAAGGATATCGACGTTGCCCAGCAACAGGCCGAAGCAGATCTCCAGCATTCGATAGTCGCAGCAAATGCCCAGATTGACGCAATCCGTCAACAACGCAAGAAATTCGAGAACGAGGCCGAGTTCTACAAAAAATCGACCATTCCTGCTGAAGTAGCCAAGGGACTGCGTGAGGCCGATTACGGCATCAAACTTCTGGAAGAAACTCGTGAAATCAAGCGGCGTGATTTCCAGACGATCAAGGCCAAGTACGACAACGACCGTCGGCGTTATCTGGAAATCACCAGCCAGATGAACAAATCACGCTGATAGTTTCTGGCGCAGCACGTCATTCACCTGCTGCGGATTAGCTTTGCCCTTGGCCGCCTTCATCACTTGACCGACCAGCGCATTGAAGGCTTTTTCCTTACCCGCCTTGTATTCGGCCACATTGGCCGAGTTGGCAGCCAGTACCTCATCCACCAGCGTTTCGATGGCACCACTGTCGGTGATTTGCTTCAAACCCTGTTTGTCGATGATCTCGTCAGCCGTCGCACCTTCACCATTCCACAACGCCTCGAACACTTTTTTGGCGATGTTGTTGGAGATCGTGTTGTCGGCAATGCGCTGTATCAAACCGGCCAACTGTACTGCCGAAACCGGTGAATCGAGTAAATCCTTGCCCTCCTTGCCAAGACGCGCCGCAAGATCGCCCATTACCCAGTTGGCACAAGGTTTGGCACTGGCCTTGCCGGCAAGTGTTACGGTCGACTCGAAATAATCGGCCATTTCCTGACTGGCGGTGAGTGTCGTGGCGTCGTAGTTGGACAAGCCCAACTCACTGATAAAACGCTCGCGTTTCTGGACTGGCAGCTCCGGTAACTCAGCCTTGATGCGGGCGATCCAATCATCGGAAATAACCAGCGGCAAGAGATCGGGATCGGGGAAATAACGGTAATCGTGCGCATCCTCCTTGGTACGCATGACCCGTGTCGCACCGCTATTCGGGTCAAAGAGAACGGTTGCCTGCTGAATCTTCCGTCCTTCCTCGATTTCATTGATTTGCCACTGAATTTCGAAATCAATGGCTTCCTTCAGGAAACGGAAGGAATTTAGATTTTTGATCTCGCGCCGAGTACCTAACTCAGACTGCCCCTTGGGGCGCACCGAGACGTTGGCATCACAACGGAAAGAGCCTTCCTGCATGTTGCCATCACAGATACCGATCCAGCGCACCAGCGCGTGCAACGATTTGGCATAGGCTACCGCCTCGTCTGAGGAGCGCATGTCGGGTTCGGTCACAATTTCCAGTAACGGCGTGCCGGCGCGGTTGAGGTCAATTCCAGATTTGCCGTGGAAATCTTCATGTAGCGACTTGCCGGCATCCTCTTCCAGGTGAGCACGGGTCAGATGAACCACTTTTTCGTAAGCCTTGTCACCCAACCCAACCGCCACTGTAATCGCGCCGCCAATCACCACCGGCAGATCCATTTGGCTGATCTGGTAACCTTTTGGCAGATCCGGGTAGAAATAGTTTTTACGGGCAAAAACCGATTTTTTTGCGACCTCAGCACCAATCGCCAGGCCAAAACGTATCGCGCAATCAACCGCCTTTTTGTTCAATACCGGCAAAACGCCCGGCAAAGCGAGGTCGACCGCGCAAGCCTGGGTATTTGGCTCAGCACCAAAAGCGGTCGAAGCGCCGGAAAAAATCTTGGAGACAGTCGCCAGTTGTGCGTGCGTCTCTATGCCAATTACTACTTCCCACTGATTCATAGTCTCATCCGTTCAGAAACAGCGCCCTGATTTCGCCTCGACCATGATCGGCCAGAGGTAGCTGAAAGCGTCCCGTTCACAGGACTTGGCGCAACTGTTGAAAGCAATCGTTACTTTTGGCCCCTGCTCCCACATGCGTACCGAACATCCAGCTTCGCTCTTGTGTTTGAGCAACGCCTGCGGCAGCTTTTGGGCCTGATCGAAATCATTCAAATTAAAACGGCAGGTGCCATAGCCCTTCATTGATACCAGCGCTGTGAACGACTTGACCTCGGCATCCTTGACCAGCAGATCAAGCCGCGTTGTCGTTCCGATTGCATCGGTGTGCGTACAGTGCGACTTGACATTCAGCGGACGCGTCGGCTGCGGCTCAATACGACGCTTGGCCAAGTATTTAAGGGTATCCGACTTGAACTTTGGCGAACTAACGGGCGGCGTGGGCTTGTCCGGTGCGATGCTCTGTTCAGGCTGCGCCTCCGGTAGCTTTTCAACCTCGGCGCACGCCACGAGCAATGCGACACTCATAAGCGCCCATCTCCGCCACATGTTAAGCCAGGCCCACCGGGCGGCGCTGGTGCCAGTCAGTGGCCTGTTGATAACGATGTGCCACGTTGAGCAACTGTGCCTCGGCAAAGTAATTGCCGATCAATTGCAATCCGACTGGCAAGCCTTTGACGAAGCCACAAGGAACCGACATGCCCGGCAAGCCAGCCAGATTCACCGCAATCGTGTAGATGTCAGACAGATACATCTGCACGGGATCGGCCGCTTTTTCGCCAAGTTTGAAGGCAGTTGATGGCGAGGTCGGCCCCATGATCACGTCGCAGGCTTTGAAGGCTTCGACAAAATCATTGGCAATCAGACGGCGGATACGCTGCGCCTGCAAGTAATAGGCATCGTAGTAGCCATGTGACAGCACATAGGCGCCGATCATGATGCGCCGCTTGACCTCTGCACCGAAGCCCTGAGCGCGGCTCTTCATGTACATGTCGTCAAGACTGCCATAGTCCGGCGCGCGATAGCCGTAACGTACGCCATCGAAGCGACTCAGATTTGAACTGGCCTCTGCCGGCGCAATAACGTAGTAAGCGGGCACCGAAAGGTGCGAGTTGGGCAACGAAACCTCAACGGTCGTCGCCCCCAACCGTTCGTACTCGGCAATCGCCGCCCGTACGGTAGCCATCACCTCGGCGTCGCAACCTTCGCCGAAAAACTCTTTCGGCAAACCAATGCGCAAGCCATTCAGTGGCTTTTCCAGATCGCGGGAAAAGTCTTCGAGCGGACGATCCAGCGAAGTCGAATCACGTTCATCAAAGCCCGCCATCGTGTTGAGCAGCAGCGCACAATCCTCGGCACTGGCTGCCATCGGGCCGCCCTGATCGAGCGAGGAAGCAAAAGCGATCATGCCGTAACGTGAAACGACACCGTAAGTTGGCTTGAGACCAGTCAGGTTGCACAGCGCAGCCGGCTGACGGATTGAACCGCCGGTATCAGTACCGGTCGCCGCTGGCGCCAAACGGGCGGCAACAGCGGCAGCCGAACCACCCGACGAACCTCCGGGTACGCGTTCGCTATCCCACGGATTGCGTACTGAGCCAAAGAAAGAAGTTTCATTCGACGAACCCATGGCAAATTCGTCCATGTTCGTCTTGCCCAGCGAAACCAGACCTGCCTCGCTTTCCATCTTGCGGATCACCGTCGCATCATAGGGCGAGACAAAATTGGCCAGCATTTGCGAGCCACAGGTCGTACGCCAGCCTTCGGCGCAAAAAATGTCTTTCTGGGCAATCGGAATGCCCGTCAGCAGCCCCGCTGTACCAGCCGTTATCCGGGCATCGGCGGCGCGCGCAGAATTCAGGCTTTTTTCGGCGTCGACCGTAACAAAGGCATTCAGCGTCGGATTGAGACGGTTGATGCGATCAAGAAAAAGTTGAGTCAACTCGACGCTGGAAATTTTTTTGCCAGCAAGAGCCTGCGACAATTGTTTGAGGCTGGCGTTGATCATTCGATCACCTTCGGTACAAGATAAAGACCTTTTTCTGTCTCCGGCGCCACCGACTGAAACGCCGCCCGACGATCAGCCTCGCTAACACTATCTTCGCGCAGACGCTGACTCAGATCCTGGGCGTGAGCCATCGGCTCAATACCGCTCGTATCAACGGCCTGCATCTGTTCAATCAACTGGAAAATCCCGTTGAGATGGCCCTGAGTGGCTAAAGCCTCAGCCTCACTCACCTCGATACGAGCCAGATGAGCAATGCGTTTAACCTGTTCTAATGTAAGAGACATGGTAGTCAAAAAGACTTTATTGCAGTGCACAAAGTCTTAAAATGTAAAGCGTTATAAGGTATCATAAAAGTTTTCCTTACCGCACCCCCCAGCGGAGCATACATGTTCGGTTTCTTCAGCAAATACTTCTCCAACGACCTCGCCATCGACCTCGGTACAGCCAACACACTGATCTATGTGCGTGGGCGCGGCATCGTCCTTGACGAGCCATCCGTTGTTTCAATCCGCCTTGAAGGCGGACCCAATGCCAAAAAAACTATCCAGGCCGTCGGTCGTGAAGCCAAGGATATGCTGGGCAAGGCGCCCGGCAGCATCACCGTGATTCGTCCGATGAAGGATGGCGTGATCGCTGACTTCACCGTTACCGAACAGATGCTCAAGCAGTTCATCAAACGGGTGCACGACTCCAAGCTGTTCAGCCCAAGTCCGCGCATCATCATTTGTGTGCCCTCAGGCTCGACACAGGTTGAACGCCGCGCGATTCGCGAATCTGCCATCGGCGCCGGTGCCAGCCAGGTTTACCTGATTGAGGAGCCGATGGCCGCCGCTATCGGTGCTGGCCTGCCAGTTTCCGACGCTACCGGCTCAATGGTTGTCGACATCGGTGGTGGAACGACGGAAGTCGGCGTCATTTCGCTTGGCGGCATGGTTTATGCCGGTTCAGTGCGCGTAGGCGGCGACAAACTCGACGACGCCATCATCAACTACATCAGCCGCAACTACGGCATGATGATTGGTGAAAACACCGCTGAAAACATCAAGAAAACCATCGGCTCTGCCTTCCCGGGTGCCGAAGTGAAAGAAATGGAAGTTTCTGGCATCAACAAAGCTGAAGGCATTCCACGTAAATTCACCATCTCCTCCAACGAGATTCTTGAAGCGCTAACCGACCCGCTTAACCAGATCGTTTCCGCCGTGAAATCTGCGCTGGAAAAAACCCCGCCCGAACTCGGTGCCGACATTGCCGAACGCGGCATGGTGTTGACCGGCGGTGGCGCACTGCTACGCGACCTCGACCGTCTATTGATGGAAGAAACCGGTCTGCCAGTGGTGGTTGCTGATGAGCCGTTGATCTGTGTGGCGCGTGGTTGTGGCCTGGCCCTCGAAAAAATGGATAAGCTCGGCAGCATTTTTGCGTCGGACTGATCCCTGAGCCTGAGCAAATAGGAAAATCGTGGCCGGCATCGACCACGCTCCACCTCCGTTCTTCAAGCGAGGGCCAGCACCGCTGGCCCTCCTGACTTTTTACATCGCGATATCCGTTGCGTTGTTTGTCATAGACCTGCGCGCCAAAAGCCTGGATCTCGTACGACAAAGCATCTCGCTGGTCGTCGACCCCGTACAACGTGTCGCCCAAACGCCAGGGAGCCTGGTTGACTATGCCAGCAACTATCTGCAAGGCATACAGGCGCTCGAAGTCGAGAACCGCGATCTCAAGCATGCCAAACTTAATACCGCACCCGATTTGCAGCGACTCGCCCAACTGGAAGCCGAAAATGATCGTTTGCGCAAATTGCTCTCGGTCAAGGAGCGCGAAAAAGCCCAAGGCCAGGTCGCCCAGATTCTCTATACGGCGCGCGATCCCTTTTCACGTCGCGTTATCGTCGATAAAGGTCAGCAATCGGGCATCGTCGCCGGTCAGCCGGCAATCGATGAGGCCGGTGTTGTCGGCCAGGTAACCCGAGTTTTTCCATTTTCAGCCGAAGTCACGCTGATCACCGACAAAGATCAGGCGGTGCCGGTACAAATCGTTCGCAGCGGCCAACGCTCTGTTGTTTTTGGCCTCGGCAATGGCCAGCTGGAATTGCGCTATATGCCGGCTAATGCAGACGTTCAAGTCGGCGACATACTGGTTACGTCTGGCCTAGACAGTATTTACCTGCCCGGCTTCCCGGTCGCCAAGGTAATCAATATTGAACGGGATAGCGCCTACTCGTTTGCCCGTATTTTTTGTGCACCGATTGCCGGTGTCGAGAATTTCGGTGAGTTGATGGTGCTTTCTCCACGCGAAGCATTGCCACCACCTCCGCCGGAAGCTAAGGCAAGGGGTGGAGATGGCGGTAGTGACAAAGGCCTGCGTCCAAAGAAGAAGCGCGCTGCGAAAGCCAACTAATGCAACCCACCTACTCTTCGTCGCGCATCCTGCTCCCCGTCCGGCCTTGGTTCATATTTTTCAGCCTGTTCGTTGCTCTGTTGCTCAATTTTCTGCCAACAGCTCACTGGCCAGGCGTACCTGACTGGGTGGCACTGGTCCTGTGCTTCTGGAGCGTGCGTGAATTCCGTCGCGTCGGTATGGGCTGGGCCTTTGTGCTGGGTCTGCTGATGGATGTCGCCGATGGTGCAGTACTCGGTCAACACTGTTTCGCCTATGTACTGCTGGCTTATGGTACCGCCTCACTATCACGCCGCCTGTTATGGTTTCCGCTGCTCCAGCAGGCACTTCAGGTATTGCCATTACTAATGCTTTGCCAGGCGGTTCAACTAGTCATGCGGCTGTTGGTTGGTGGTGATTTTCCCGGCTGGAGTTATTTCATTGGACCAGTAATCGCAACGCTACTCTGGATTCCCGCCACCTTCGTCCTGCTGCTGCCGCAATACCGGCCGCTTGAGCAGGATCCGAACCGACCGATCTGACGAGACGGCTGGCTGTGAGTGACTTTCACAATCCGGATGGCGACCTGCCCCGCTTCCGTTTTCGGCTGCTTTTCGCTGCGATTGCCGTTATTGTCGCTTTCTGTATCCTTTTGGCCCGCTTTTTCTGGCTGCAAGTGATCCAGCATGATTTCTATCAGACACGCGCCGAAGACAACCGCATTGCGCTGATCCCTATCGTACCCAACCGCGGCGTCATCACCGACCGCAACGGCATCGTACTGGCTCACAACTATTCCGCCTTTACCTTGGAAATCACCCCGTCACTTGTTGGCGATCTCAATACCACGATTGATTCGTTAGCCGAAGTCATCGAAATTCAGCCAAAAGACCGCAAGCGCTTCAAGCGCCTGCTCGATGAAGCCAAGAATTTTGAGTCCATACCCATTCGCACCCGCCTGAGCGATAGTGAAGTGGCCAAATTTGCTGCTCAGCGCTACCGTTTTAATGGTGTTGAGGTCAAAGCCCGGTTATTTCGCCAATATCCGCTGGCTGGTACAGGTTCGCACGCCATTGGTTATATCGGTCGAATTACCGAGCGCGACCTGAAGTGGATCGAGGAATCCGAGAAGCAGGCAAATTACAAGGGCACTGATCACGTAGGTAAAACCGGACTGGAGCAACATTACGAATTTGAGTTGCACGGTGATACAGGCTACGAGGAAGTGGAAATTGATGCTGGCGGACGTGCCGTACGCAGCTTGAAACGCATTCCGCCAGTCTCTGGCAACAATTTGCAATTGTCCCTCGACATCAAATTGCAGGAAATCACCGAAAAGGCTTTTGGTGATCGAAAAGGCTCGTTAGTAGCCATCGATCCACGGAATGGCGGTATTCTGGCCCTGGTATCAACACCAACTTACGACCCTAATCTTTTCGTTGATGGGATCACGACTGACAACTGGAAAGAGCTTAACGACCACCCAGACAAGCCTATGGTCAATCGCGCAATCAACGGTGCTTATCCACCCGGCTCGACTTTCAAGCCCTTCATGGCCCTGGCTGCTCTGGAAATGGGCAAACGTACACCGAACCAATCGATTTCTGATCCGGGCTTTTTCGTCTTTGGCAATCACACTTTCCGCGATGACAAAAAAGGGGGGCATGGCAGCGTCGACATGTACAAGTCGATTGTTCACTCCTGCGACACTTACTACTACGTCCTCGCCAACGACATGGGGATCGACAACATCGCCAAATTCATGGGCTCACTCGGATTTGGTCAACGCACTGGCGTTGATTTAGGCAAGGATGACTCTGGTGAATCGAAAGGCACTCTTCCTTCACAAGAATGGAAAAAGCAGCGCTTCAAAAAGCCTGAGCAGCAAAAATGGTACGCTGGCGAAACCATCTCGATCGGTATCGGCCAGGGTTACAACGCTTACACACCGATCCAATTAGCCCAGGCCACCGCGATAGTAGCCAACAACGGGGTAATGTTCCGCCCCCATCTGGTTAGTCACATTGTTGATACCAAAACTGGAGAGAAGCGGCCGGTTGAACCTCGCCCGATCCGTGACCTCAATCTGAAACCTCAGAATATCGATGTCATTCGTCGCGCCATGGTTGGAGTGAACAAGGAAGGTACTGGAACCCGGGCTTTTGCAGGTGCCGGCTATGAAGCGGCCGGCAAGACGGGAACAGCACAGGTTTACTCGCTGAAAGGTGGTGACTACAAGGCGCACGCCATCAAAAAAGAGTTGCGTGACCACGCGCTGTTCATTGCCTACGCTCCCGCCGACAATCCGACGATCGCATTGGCAGTGCTTGTCGAAAATGGTGGTTTTGGTGCCGTATCGGCGGCACCGATCGCACGCATGGTCCTCGACTACTACCTGCTCGGCAAACGACCAGCAGGCGCTGCCCCAGAAGATGCCAAGGCGGCAGATGAGGAGCTTGAAGAATGATCGATGTCGTCGGCACCCTCAAGCGCTGGTGGCTCTATATCATCGCCCACATAGATTTCCCCTTGTTGCTGATCACCGCGACCATCATGGGTATCGGTCTGGCTACCGTAAATTCGGCAACTATTGACAGCTCACATCGCATGCTGTCCCAGGCAGGCAACATGGGCATTGCCTTGGTCGTTATGTGGCTTGTTTCGCGCATCCCGCCACAAAAGTTGATGGGGTTTGCCATTCCGTTGTATGCGGTTGGCGTTATGTTTCTGATTGCCGTGCTGCTCTTCGGAATTACTGTCAACGGCGCAAAGCGCTGGCTTTCGCTGGGCTTTGTGCGGATCCAGCCTTCCGAAATGATGAAGATTGCCATGCCGCTGATGCTTGCCTGGTATTTCCATAAATATGAAGCAACGCTCAAACTACGCCATTTTTTTGCTGCCGCCCTCCTACTTTTAGTTCCCTTTGCACTGATCGCAAAACAACCTGACCTTGGTACAGCCTTGCTGGTCGGCAGCGCCGGGTTCTATGTAATTTTCTTCGCTGGCCTGCCGTGGAAACTCATCATCGGACTGGGGGCAACTGCTGCTGCCGCTGCACCATTGCTCTGGAGCATGATGCACGACTATCAACGCCGACGCATCATGACGCTGATTGACCCGACCACCGATCCGCTGGGTGCCGGCTATCACATCATCCAGTCCACCATCGCCATCGGCTCGGGCGGTACATTCGGCAAGGGCTATCTGAATGGCACACAGACCCACCTTGAATTTATCCCGGAAAAGCATACTGACTTCATTTTTGCCGTCTATTCTGAAGAATGGGGTTTGCTCGGAAATACTGTAATCATCTTTCTCTACATGCTGCTGATTGGCCGTGGCATCTACATCGCATCCGCCGCATCTACCCTGTTTTCGCGACTGTTGGCCGGTGCCATCACGCTGGGGTTTTTCACCTACGCCTTCATCAATATGGGCATGGTCAGCGGTATTCTGCCGGTTGTTGGTGTACCGTTGCCCTTCATGAGCTATGGCGGGACGGCGCTGGTTACCCTGTTCCTTGGGATTGGCATCCTGATGTCCATCCACACCCATCGCATGCTGGTTAAAAAATGATCCGGCCACTTGCGTTGTCATTTTCCGCCCTATTGTTCGCTGCCTGTAGCAGCACGCCGCTACCACGCTCGACAGATGTTGCGGTTGACGCGCAGAAAACGCCCATTTTCAAGGCACCCACGCCGACCAAAAAACCGAATGCGGTGCTCAAGAAAGGTGGCGGCTACTATAAGGATGATGGCCCGGCTGAAGACATTCCCGACGGGCTGGAAGACATTCCCGATGCCGAACCCAAATGGGAGCCGCTACACAAGCCGGCAACCAAGCCCTACGTTGTGCTGGGCAAGGAATACATCCCGAACAACAGTTTACGTCCCTACAAGGCACGCGGCATTGCCAGTTGGTACGGCAAGAAGTTTCATGGCCAGAAAACCTCAATTGGCGAGCCTTACAACATGTTCGCCATGACTGCCGCGCACACGACGCTAGCCTTGCCTTCATATGCCCGCGTCACCAATGTACAAACCGGTAAATCGGTCATCGTGCGCATCACCGACCGCGGGCCTTTTCACGCTGACCGCATCATTGACCTGTCGTATACCGCATCCTACAAGCTAGGCTTGATCAATGGCGGAAGCGGCCAGGTCGAGGTTGAGGCGATCATCCCCGGCGAGGCGACGTCGACAGCCTATGCTCAACTCACACCACCGGCACGGACTGTTACTGCGGCAGAAACGGACGAAATTGAGCAAATCTCGCGGCGAATGGCTCAGGAAGAGCGCCTGGTCCAGACCATTCCGCTAACCAGCTCCAGTGCAGGCGAATCTGTTAGCGGAATATTTCTTCAACTGGGCGCCTTCGCCAATGCCGACAATGCCGACAATCTGAAGAACCATCTCGTGCGCGAACTGGACTGGCTCAGTGAGACGATGCGCATTCAATCAGGGGGCGGCATTCACCGCCTGCAACTCGGTCCCTATGCCAATCGCGGCGATGCCGACAAGGTCGCCGAGAAAATTCGCAGCGCACTGGGCTTCAAACCGACAATTGTTATTCGCTGATTGTCAGTTGGATAGTCTGATCGTCGCGACCACGACGTTGCCTTTGCCTCGGTATTCAATATTCGAGAAACTCATCATTTTGGCCATCGCTATGCCGCGTCCATTGGGATCAAATGCACGCTCAGGGTCAAATGCCAGATATTTCTGCCAGTCAAACCCATCCCCTTGATCGACAATGGTAAAAACCAGAGCATCTAGCGCACGCTCGACATGAATGGTGGCGTAGCGCCCGGCAAACTGCGGCAGACCCAGGCGACGTTGGATTTCAGCCTCCCAGTCACCATCCCATTTGAGCAAGGATTTCTCCTGATAGCTGACTGCCAGATTGCCATGTTCAACCGCATTGATCATTAGATCGGCCAGCCCAGGTGCAGCGTTATCCGGCACCGGACACATCGCAGCAATAACCGGCACCAGCCGGCCCACATCATCCAGCGTAACAAAACTGTATTCAACGCTGCGAATCAGCTTCTGCGTTTCTTCCAGGACTGCAGCATGATTGAGCAACTGCTCCCGGCTATGCCGGTCATCCAACGCAGCGCGAACTATGGAAATAAGCGCTTCAGGCTCGTAAGGCTTGGTCAGGTAGTAGTAGGCCCCCGCCTCCAAACCCTGGCGCACCTGATCAGGTGACGAGGCAGCCGTCTGCATGATCACCGGGATAGTGGCGAAGCGCTGTTCAAGCTTCATGCGCCGCAAAAACTCCATGCCATCCAGCCCCGGCATCATACGATCGAGAACCACCAGAGAAAAACCGCTGTCGGGTGCCATCAAGGCATCCCATGCCACCAACGGGTCAGTATGAAGTTCGAGTAGGAGCCCCTCTCCTTCGAGAAATTCTTCAATGATGAACAGATTCAGTTGTTCATCATCAACTACCAGGACACGATCTTGCGCCATCGTCAGCACTCCAGCCCCGGTTTTAGCATCTGCCTGCAGGGCAACAGCATTTCAAGAAAGGCCCCACTTGCTGGCCTGTTGGATGGTCGAATCATACCCGAATGTCGCTTGACGATCTCCTGACAAATACGCGCTCCAAGGCCTGCTCCCCAGCGTCCATCGCAGTTTGTAGAGCTTTGCACGAACCTCGCCGGATCAAATTCAAGCAGCTTTCGGGATCATCGAATCTCAGGGTGCCGCCGGAAAATAATCCAGCCCGGTCCAAGTGCATGACCGAGGTTTGACGAGGATCAATTGCTCCATGAACAGGCTGGCTATACTGCTCTGCTTATCCAGCAAGACACCCAATAATGAATTCCCTGCCCGATCTTATCTGTCCGGCCGGCAGCTTGCCTGCGCTAAAGGCTGCGGTCGATAACGGCGCTGACGCTGTCTATCTTGGGTTCAAGAACGATACCAACGCGCGCAACTTTGCTGGCCTCAACTTTGACCCCAAAGCCATGGCCGATGGCATCCGCTACGCCCACAGCAAAAACTGCGAGGTGCTTCTGGCGATTAACACTTTTGCCCAGGCCGGCCGCGTTGCTGACTGGCAGAAGGCGGTGGATGCTGCGGTCGACCAGGGTGTCGATGCCATTATTCTGGCCGATGTCGGACTGCTCGATTACGCCAGCAAGCGCCACCCACAGCAGCGCCTCCATCTGTCGGTACAAGGCTCGGCGACCAGCTATGAAGCAGTCAATTTTTGCCAGCGCGAGTTTGGTGTGCGCCGCGCAGTCCTGCCGCGTGTGCTGACCCTGGCTCAGGTTGAACAGGTCATCAAAAACACCAGCGTCGAGATCGAAGTCTTCGGCTTTGGCAGCCTTTGTGTCATGAACGAAGGGCGCTGCTGGCTATCCTCCTACGCCTGCGGCGAATCGCCGAACACGGTAGGTGCCTGCTCACCGGCGAAATATGTCAAATGGGATAAAAAGCCGGGCGCCATGGAAACCCGACTGAATGGCATATTGATCGACCGCTTCGGCGATGATGAACCCGCCGGCTACCCTACCCTATGCAAAGGCCGTTTTGAAGTGGAGGGCGAAACCTATTACGCGCTGGAGGAGCCAACCAGCCTCAACGTCCTCTCCATACTGCCGGAAATCATCAAGATTGGCGTCAAGGCGATCAAGGTTGAAGGCCGTCAGCGCAGCCCGGCTTACGTTACCCAGGTCACACGCACCCTGCGTGCCGCGCTGGATTCATTGCGCGACGGGAGCGAACGGTTCCACGTGAAACCGGCTTGGCAAGCTGAGCTATCCAAAGTATCCGAAGGCAGCCAGGCAACGCTCGGTGCCTATAACCGCCCGTGGCGCTAAGAAAAACACCATGAAATTATCCCTTGGCCCTCTCCTCTACTTCTGGCCAAAAGCGGAAGTTATGGAGTTCTACGCAGAAATGTCGCAGAACCCCGCCCTCGATATTATTTACGTTGGCGAAGTGGTTTGTTCCCGACGCCAGCAATTACGCACCACTGACTGGATCGGCCTGGCTCGCGATCTGACTGATGCCGGCAAGCAAGTTGTCATCTCCGCTCAGGCTCTGCTCGAATCCGAGAGTGATCTCAAGGCGCTGCGCCGACTGGTCGATGAAGCAGGCTGCATGCTGGAAGCCAATGATCTTGGTGCGGTCAACCTCGTTAACAGCCAGGATTTTGTCGCCGGCCCGCACCTGAACATATACAACGAAGCGACACTGGCCACCTACAACCGCTATGGAATGAAACGCTGGGTTCCGCCACTGGAAGGCTCACGCGCACTCATTGAGACCTTGCACAAAAGCCGACCGGAGGGTGTCGAAACCGAGGTCTTCGTTTTTGGAAAAATCCCGCTAGCCTTCTCGGCACGGTGTTTCACCGCCCGTCACTACGACCTGAACAAGGATGATTGCCAGTTCAAGTGTCTCGACCACAGCGAAGGACTAACGCTTAAAACCCGCGAAGGTCAGGAGTTTCTGACCATCAATGGCATCCAGACCATGTCGGCACAAAGCTACAATCTGCTTCACGAAATTCCGGATATGCTGGCCATGGGTATCGATATCATCCGTATCAGCCCGCAAAAACAGCATATCAACCAGATCATCAGTGCCTACGATACAGCACGTTGTGGTCAGGCGGTTAATGTCGACAACAGTGCTTGGAGTAACAGCGGTCTGGTTGATGGCTACTGGTTTGGCGATGCCGGCATCGTCCAGCATCACAGCCAAGCCCTGACTCAACTGGGAGCATGAACATGAGCGCCGCTTTCACCATTCCCAAGTTTCGCCTGCCCACCGCCATCGCCAGTCTTGGTCAAAAATTGCCGCAGTGGCCACATGCCCTGGTTTTGGTCACCGCACTCAATACCGCGCTCAAATTGAAATTACTGCCCGAAAGCGAGTTGACCGCACTCGACGACAAAGTGTTTCGCGTGCGTGTTATTGATACTGGTGCTGAAGCCTCATTCACCTATAGAAATGGCATGTTCCGTCCGATTTTTCGTGTCGTGCGCGAACCCGACCTCGCCTTTTCCGCCCATCTCTCGGCCTATCTCCAGTTGCTTGCCCGCCAGGAAGACCCCGACACCCTGTTCTTCAACCGCGAACTTGAGATTACCGGCGATACCGAACTTGGCCTGCTGGTCAAAAACCTGCTCGATGCCGTCGAGTGGCCTACCCTGCCCAAGCTGCCCCTGATCCGGCACTGAGTAAGCCGACGCTGCAGCAGTCGACATGATGCTGATCAACTCTTCAAGCGCCACCGGCGTCGCCAGCCCCTGCAAACTCTCAACATTGCTTGGGCCAAGATAGACGGCTATACCGCTTTTCACGGCGCCATCAACTGCCAGGAATTGGCTCTGGAGTGCCGGATGTTCGCGGCAAACAGCTTCCAGTATTTCACCCACCGTATCGCCACTAGCCGTAATTTCTTCGTAGCCACCTGCATAAGGCCGCAAGTCGGGGGGGATATGAACAGTAACTACAGGGGATTCGGAAATCATGACAGTCCTCCTTCAAGAGTAACTGTCAGACAGCGATACCGTTCTGAGGTTCGAAAAAAAGGGAGGCCACAGCCTCCCTTTTTAGTCAGATCAGGTGATCAACTTAGCTAGCTTTTTTCTGGGTATCCAGACGGAACTTGACATAGCTGCCCGGTGCCGGCTCGATAACCTTGAGTGAGCCATCTTCGGCGTTGCGTGCCTTGACCTTGGCGCTACCACCTGGCAGGCTGGTTACCCAGGTATTCCAATGCGTCCACCACGAACCGGCGTTCTGTGTCGCACCGGCCAGGAAATCTTCCGGGCTTTCCGGCAGATTGCCGTCGGTTGCGTCATTGGTCCAGAAGCCATACTTGTTGGCGGCCGGCGGATTGACGATGCCAGCGATGTGACCGGAACCACCCAACACGAACTTGGTGTTGCCGGAAGGCAGACGTGCACCCATGTAGGTGCTCTTCCACGGGGCAATGTGGTCTTCGATCGTAGACACGAAATAGCACGGGGTCTTGACCTTGCTGATGTCGATCTTGACGCCACCCAGGGTGATGCCGCCCGGCTCCTTGAGCAGGTTGCCGAGGTACATGTTGCGCAGGTAGAAGCTGTGCATCGCGGCCGGCATGCGGGTGGAGTCGGAGTTCCAGTAGAGCAGATCGAACGGGAACGGATCCTTGCCCATCAGGTAATTGTTGACCACGAAGGACCAGATCAGGTCATTGGCACGCAGCATGTTGAAAGTGCCGGCCATTTCGGAACCTTCGAGGAAGCCCTTTTCGGCCATCTTCTTTTCGAGGCCTTCAACGGCGCCTTCGTCAAGGAAGATACCCAGTTCGCCCGGCTCCGAGAAATCGAGCATGGTCGTGAAGAAGGTCGCAGAATTGGCGCGCTTGTCTTTCTTGGCCGCCATGTAGGCCAGCGTCGTCATGGTCAGCGTGCCGCCCAGGCAGTAGCCGGCCAGATTGACGCTGTCTTCGCCGGTGTGGGCGCAGACCTGGTTGATGGCTTCAATCGAGCCTTCAAGCAGGTAGTTTTCAAAGGACTTGCCGGCCATCTTGGCGTCCGGATTGATCCAGGACATGATGAAGGTGGTGTGGCCCTGATCGGTAGCCCACTTGACCATCGAGTTTTTATCGCGCAGGTCGAGAATGTAGTACTTGTTGATCCACGGCGGCACGATCAGGAACGGCTTCTTGTACTGATCCGGGGTCTGGGGATCGTACTGAATCAGCTGGAACAGTTCGTTCTGGAAAACCACCTTGCCGGGCGTGGTAGCAACGTTCTTGCCCATTTCAAAGGCCGAGGTGTCGGTCATCCGGATGCGCAGCTGACCATCACCCGCTTCAACGTCGTGCAGCAGGTTGTTGAGGCCCTTGATCAGGTTCTGACCGTTGCTCTTGACGGTTTCACGGAAAACTTCCGGATTGGTCATCGCAAAGTTGGACGGCGACAGTGCATCGATGTACTGACGGGTGAAGAAGTTGACTTTCTGCTGGGTATTTTCGTCCAGACCTTCGGTCTCGGCGACGGTGTCATGCAGGTGGCGGGCGGTAATCAGGTAAGACTGCTTGATGAAGTCGAACATGAAGTGCTCTTCCCACTCCTCATTCTTGAAGCGGTTGTCACCCTTTTTCGGTGCCGCGATGGCTTGCGTCGGCAGGCCCATCATCTTCATCGAGGTGTTTTGCCACAATGAACAGTAATCCCACATCATGTTCATCTGGGTCTGGGCCATCTTGTACGGATTGGCCATCAGACGTGAAGACATATCCATGAAAGCCTTGGCGACACCCAGTTCATCGGTCGGGGCATTGACGCCATCCTTGACCTTTTTTTCCATGAACTGGTTAATCAGGCGCGAAGCGCGCTGGGCGACTTCAGCATAGGTCTTGGCCATATCAGCCGGGTTGGGCAGATTCATGCCCATATTTTCAGTTTGCTTCGTCATACGCTAATTTCCCTCTGTCAGTGCGCGGCCTTAATGAGGCAACCGCGAGTATCGAATTACACCGTCGGCATCGCAACTGCGTGACAACCGGCCAGCTTGTTCAAGGTAGTTCAAATGGGCAATTGCCTCGCCCATCGCAAACATGGTCTGATGCGTGTCAAGCGCCCGCTGAAACAAGGTTTCGAGCAACTCGGCTGCGCACTTTGGCGCCTCTTCACAACTTGTCTCCAATGCCTGCAAACGCTCTTCATGATGCGCGTGCAGCGCTTTCACCCGCGGTTGCACCCCGGTAAAGGGCAACCCGTGCGAAGGCAGCACCAACGCCTTTTCCGGTATTTCCGAGGCAAAAACATCCAGCGAATCCAGATACCAACCCAAGGCATCGGCATTCGGCGTTGCCGCAAAAACACTCACATTCGTGGAAATTCTCGGCAAAAGCATATCCCCGGAAATTAACACGTCCAGTTCAGCGCAGTAAAGCGCCATATGCTCTGGCGCATGCCCATGACCGATAAAAATCTGCCATATTCTGCCGTCGACCGTAACAGTATCACCCGCTTTGATGCGCTCGTAGTAATCCGGGAGACTCGGTACCGCCTTGCGATAACCTGATCCACGCTGCTCGAACTTGGCCAGCAGATCAGCGCCAAGACCGTGCTGGCGGAACTGTTCAACCATAAAACGCGCGCCATGACCGCCAAACTCATGCCATACCGCATGTGCCGTCAGGAATTCTCCGGTCGTCATTGACAACGGCGCGCCGGTCTTTTCCATCAGCCAGGTGGCGAGTCCGAGGTGGTCGGGATGAAAATGGGTAACAATCAGGCGTGTCACCGGACCATCCAGCCCATCGATTATCTTCGTCCATGTCTCGCGTACGGCATCGTCAGGAAAACCGGTATCGACGATAACCCAGCCGTCACCGTCGCGTAGCAACCAGAGGTTGATGTGGTTCAACTGGAAAGGCAACGGCATACGCACCCAGAAAACGCCGGCAGCGACTTCTATCAGGGCGCCGTTTTCAGGCGGGTGGGCATGAGGGTAATGCAAAGACATGGGTAGTCCAGAGCGCGAGGCCGTACAAGTTACCATACGGGTGCGGATTGAAAAATCCCCTTTCTTCTGATTTACTTGCCTGAACTCTTCAAGGATAGCCCAGTGGACCAGCCGGCCATCATTTTCGCCATTTCCGATCTCGCCCGTGAATTCGGCATCACCCCGCGCACCATCCGCTTTTGGGAAGATCAGGGCATCCTGGCACCGCAACGCGAAGGTAGCAAACGTATTTTCACCCGCCGCGATCGTGCCCGCCTCAAAATGGCCCTGCGCGGCAAACGCCTTGGACTGTCCCTGGCCGAGATCAAGGATCTGATCGGCATGTACAACTCAACCGAGGACGAAACGCCCCAATTAACCGAGTGTTTGCGGGTCATGTCCAAACGGCGCGAGGCACTCGAGCAGCAGCGCGAAGATATCGAAGCGATGCTGCTCGAGATCAAGCAATTTGAAAACCAATGCCAACTGGAACTAGCCCGCCGCGATGAATCATAAAAAATATTTACCAACTAGTTGACGTTAACGTCAACGTCAATACAATCACGCCATGACGAAAATCTCTGATCCGCATTTTGCCGAACGTGTACGCGCCAGTTTTACGCGCCAGAACGCCATGACCTTGATCCAGGCAAGCATGCCGCTGATCGAGCACGGCCGGACTGACATCCACCTGCCGCACTGGTCGGGTGTCGAGCAGCAACATGGTTTCGTGCACGGTGGCGTGGTCGGCATGATTGCCGACTCGGCAGCCGGCTATGCGGCGATGACCATGGTGGCGCCTTCCGCTTCGGTGTTGACCGTCGAATACAAGATGAACCTCATGGCGCCGGCCGATGGCGACCAGCTGATCGCCCGCGGCACGGTAGTAAGAGCCGGCCGGACCCTGATTGTCACCCAGGCTGAAGTATTCGCCGTCAAGGATGGCCAGGAAACACAATGTGCCCTGATGCAGCAAACAATTATGGTCATGCACGGCAAGACTGAAAAACAAACCTAGAACGGAGACAAACCATGAATATTCCCAGCCTCGACTTTGCCCTCGGCGAAGACATCAACATGCTGCGTGACGCAGTTAAGGCTTTTGCCGACGCCGAAATCGCCCCGCGCGCCGCCGAAGTCGATCGCGTTAATGAATTCCCGGCCGATCTCTGGAAGAAATTTGGCGACATGGGCCTGCTTGGGATGACCGCCAGCGAGGAATACGGCGGCACCAACATGGGCTATCTGGCCCATATCGTTGCCCTCGAAGAAATCTCCCGCGCCTCGGCTTCGATCGGCCTGTCGTATGGCGCCCATTCGAATCTGTGCGTTAATCAGATTCGCCGCAACGGTAGCGAAGCGCAGCGTCAGAAATATCTGCCCAAGCTGATCTCCGGCGACCACGTCGGCGCGCTGGCGATGTCCGAGCCGAACGCCGGTTCCGATGTCGTCTCGATGAAACTGAAAGCCGAGAAAAAAGGCGACCGTTACGTCCTGAATGGCTCCAAGATGTGGATAACCAACGGCGGCGATGCCGATACGTTGGTCGTGTACGCCAAGACTGACCTCAATGCCGGGGCCAAGGGCATGACCGCTTTCATCGTCGAAAAGGGTATGAAGGGCTTCAGCCACGGCACCCACCTTGACAAGCTGGGCATGCGCGGCTCCAACACCTACCCGCTGTTCTTCGACGACTGCGAAGTTCCGGAAGAAAACATCCTCGGCGGCGTCGGCCAGGGCACCAAGGTGCTGATGTCCGGCCTCGACTACGAACGCGCCGTGCTCTGCGGCGGTCCGCTCGGCATCATGGCCGCCTGCATGGATGCCGTCGTGCCCTTCCTCCACGAACGCAAGCAGTTCGGTCAGGCAATAGGCGAGTTCCAGTTGATGCAGGGCAAGGTTGCCGACATGTATTCGACCTGGATGGCCAACCGTGCCTATGTTTATGCCCTGGGTCGCGCCTGTGACAATACCGACCACGCCCGGACGCTGCGCAAGGATGCTGCCGGTGCCATTCTCTATTCGGCCGAGAAGGCAACCTGGATGGCCGGCGAGGCGATCCAGACGTTGGGTGGCGTTGGCTATACCAATGAATATCCGGTCGGCCGTCTCTGGCGCGACGCCAAGCTTTATGAGATCGGAGCAGGCACCTCCGAAATCCGTAGAATGTTAATTGGCCGCGAACTCTTCGCGGAAACCGCTTAACCCGCTCCTGCCGGCACCCCGGTCAGGGGCGCCGCATCATGGAGCCGAACAGCATGCCAGTTACCCTACGCACCCTCTCCGCCAGCGATAGCCAAGCCATCGAGCAGGTTCGCCAGTACTTCCGCAATTATGCGGCCTGGCTCGGCGTCGATCTTTCGTATCAGAACTTCGAACAGGAAATGGCTTCCCTGCCCGGCGCTTATTCGGCACCGGAAGGACGGCTGTTTTTTGCCGAGATTGATGGTCGCCCGGCAGGTTGTGTCGGCGTTCGTTCGCTGGCGGGCAGCGAAGGCGTCTGCGAGATGAAGCGACTCTATGTCGAACCCGAGGAACGCGGCCACGGTGTCGGCAATGCACTGGCTTTGGCGGCGATCAAGGCGGCCAAGGAAATCGGCTACCGCAAGCTGATGATCGACACGCTGCCGAACATGCGGATGGCCGTCAAGCTCTACCGCGAGCTCGGCTTTACCGAGGCACCGAATTATTACCAGACGCCGATCGAGGGCACGATGTTCCTTGCTCTCGACCTGGAAAACTGGTCGGAAGAGGAAATCCGCAGCGAAAACCTGTCGCACCTCTTCGATTTCAACCGCGCCTGGGCCAACCAGATGCAGGAAGTTGACCCGACCTATTTCGACAAGCTATCCCAACTGCAAACGCCGGAATTTCTCTGGATCGGCTGTTCCGATTCGCGCGTCCCGGCCAATCAGATCGTCGGCCTGCTGCCGGGCGAAGTGTTCGTCCACCGCAACGTCGCCAATGTCGTCGTCCATACCGATCTCAACTGCCTGTCCGTCATCCAGTACGCCGTCGATGTGCTGAAAGTAAAGCACATCATGGTCGTCGGCCATTACGGCTGTGGCGGTGTTGGTGCGGCACTGCGCCGCGAGCGCGTCGGCATCGTCGATCTTTGGCTGCGCCATGTCCATGACGTGCATAACAAACATCTCGCCAACGTCGACAGCCTGCCCGAGGGCCAGCGGCACGACCGGCTGTGCGAACTCAATGTGCTCGAACAAGTGGTGAACGTCTGCCACAACCCGGTGGTTCAGGACGCCTGGCAGCGCGGCCAGCAACTCACTGTCCACGGCTGGATCTATGGCCTGAAAGATGGCCACATTCACGACCTCGGCATTACCGTCGATTGTCCACAGGATTTACCCGCTCGTTACGACGCCGCACTGAAAGCGTTGGACGCTTAATAAAGCAACTGTTCAAGGAGAACACCGCATGAATGATCCTATCGTTATCGTTTCCGCCGCCCGCACCGCCATGGGCTCGTTTCAGGGTGGCTTTGCCGGCCTGACCGCTGCCAATCTCGGCGCCGTGGCCATCAAGGCTGCCGTCGAGCGCGCTGTCATTGACGCCAACCTGATCGAGGAAGTGCTGATGGGCTGCGTGCTGCAAGCCGGCCAGGGCCAGGCACCAGCCCGCCAGGCCGCCTTGCAGGCCGGCCTGCCGCTATCTGCCGGCTGCGCCACAATCCACAAGGTCTGCGGTTCGGCGATGAAGGCGACCATGCTCGGCCACGACGGCATCCTGGCCGGCTCTTACGGCGCGGCCGTGGTCGGCGGCATGGAGTCGATGACCAATGCACCTTACCTGCTGCCCAAGGCACGCGGCGGCTATCGCCTCGGCCACGGCCAGATCATCGACCACATGTTCATGGACGGTCTGGAAGATGCCTACGCCAAGGAAACTCGCGGCCGCTTGATGGGCACCTTTGCCGAAGAGTGTGCAACGACGTATGGTTTCAGCCGCGAGGCGCAGGATGAATTCGCCATCCGCTCAACCACCCGTGCCAAGCAAGCCAGTGACGATGGCAGTTTTGCCTGGGAAATCGCCCCGGTCACCGTTGCCGGGCGCAAGGGCGATGTCGTGATCGACAAGGATGAAGGCCCGTTTGCGGTCAATATCGAAAAAATCCCGACCTTGAAACCGGCTTTCAAGAAAGACGGCACGGTCACCCCGGCCAATTCTTCTTCAATCTCTGACGGCGCTGCTGCCATGGTGCTGATGCGGGCTTCGCAAGCGGCCAAACTCGGCCTGCAGCCGATTGCCCGTATCGTTGCTCACACCACGCATGCCGGCACGCCCGCCCTGTTCCCCTCCGCACCCGTCGGCGCGATGCAAAAATTGTTCGCCAAAACCGGGTGGACCGCAACAGATGTTGATTTGTACGAAATCAACGAAGCTTTTGCCGTCGTCACCATGGCCGCAATGCACGATCTCAAGTTGCCGGCCGAGAAGGTCAATATCCACGGCGGTGCGTGCGCCCTGGGTCATCCGATTGGCGCCTCCGGTGCCCGCATTGTCGTTACCCTGCTTGGTGCCCTGAAGAAGTACGGTCTGCAGCGCGGCGTTGCTTCACTGTGCATCGGTGGCGGCGAAGCAACTGCGCTCGCGGTGGAAATGCTGTAAGTGCCCGGCCAGTCCAGCTCGATTACCTACCTGAAGCTGATCGGTACCATGTTCATGTGGGGTGGAACCTGGATTGCGGGACGCATCGTGGCCCAGGAGCTAACGGCGCCGCTGGCGGCGCCGGCCATCCGCTTTCTGCTTGCCGGACTGGCCCTCGCCGGCTTCGCGCTGGCCACCGAAGGACGCATTCCGCGTCTGCAGACGGGTAGCGAATGGGGGGTAGTCATCGGCCTGGCCATGACCGGCATTTTCATTTATGCCCTGTGTTTCTTTTATGGTCTGAAACAAATCAGCGCCGGGCGCGGCGCGCTGGTCGTCGCCCTGACCCCTGTTCTGGTCGCCCTCGGCGCCTGGCTCTTCGGGCAGGAAAAGATGACGCCGCTCAAGCTGGCCGGCATCGTCATCGCGATGATCGGCTGCCTTACCGTAGTCGGTAACGGCAACCCGCTGGCACTGTTGCACGGCGCGGTCGGCATGGGCGAATGGCTGATCCTCGGCTGCGCCCTGTGCTGGACCGCCTATACCTTCATCGGCCGACAGGCGACGCTGTCCCTGTCACCATTGACCGCCACCCTTTACGCCAGCCTGATCGGCTCATTGCTGCTCGGCATCACGGCACTGCTGCAGGGTGGCACCGAGATCGCCGAATGGTCGTGGCGAGTGTGGAGCAGCGTGGCTTTTCTGGCGATAGGCGGTACTGCCCTCGCCTTCACCTGGTTTGCTGATGGCGTAAAACGCCTCGGTGCCGCCAAAGCCTCGGTTTTCGTCAATCTGGTGCCGGTCTTTGCCGTATTGCAGGCCGCCATTTTGCTCGACGAACGCCTTGGCTTCGCCGTCCTCAGCGGCGGTCTGCTGGTTATTGCCGGCGTCTGGCTGACAACAAATTTTTCGGAGAGAACAGCATGATCCTGACTCAAGAACAAGAAATGATCCGCGACGCGATGCGCGCCTTCGCGCAGGAGCGCCTCGCCCCCTTCGCTGCCGAATGGGACAAGAACCACACCTTCCCGGCCGCCGCCCTCAAGGAACTCGGCGAACTCGGTGCGCTGGGCATGGTCGTCCCCGAGGAATGGGATGGCGCCGGCATGGATTACATGTCGCTGGTGCTGACGCTGGAAGAAATCGCCGCTGGCGACGGCGCCACTTCAACCATCGTCTCGGTGCAGAACTCGCTGGCCTGCGGCATCACCATGAAGTACGGCACTGACGCGCAAAAGGAAGAATGGCTCAAGCCGCTCGCCCGTGGCGAAAAACTCGGCTGCTTCTGCCTGACCGAGCCACATACCGGCTCCGACGCTTCGGCCATCACCACCCGCGCTGACCGCGACGGTGATTCCTTCGTGATCAACGGCGTCAAGCAGTTCATCACCACCGGCAA
>CAXYZX010000012.1:0-29828 GCA_964293845.1 uncultured Dechloromonas sp. | reverse complement strand
TCGAAGCCGGCCTGACCATCATCCCGCGTGGCGGCGGTACCGGCTACACCGGCGGTGCTGTGCCGTTGACCCCTTACTCGGCAGTGATCAACACCGAGAAGCTGATCGATATCGGCGCCGTTGAAGAAATCGTCCTGCCCGGCCATAGCGCGCCTTATGCCACCATCCGTACCGGTGCCGGCGTTGTGACCGAGCGCGTATCGGAAGCGGCGACACTGGCTGGCCGCGTCTTCGCGGTCGACCCGACCTCGGCCAGCGCTTCCTGCATCGGCGGCAACATCGCGATGAATGCCGGCGGCAAGAAAGCCGTGCTGTGGGGCACCGCGCTCGATAATTTGGCCTGGTGGAAGATGGTCATGCCGGATGGCAACTGGCTGGAAATTGACCGCGTCAATCACAACTACGGCAAGATTCACGAGCAGGAAACCGTTGAATTTCGACTCAAGCGCTTTGACCCGAGCGGCAAGAAGCTGCTCGGTGAAGAAACCCTGAAAATTGCCGGCGCGGCCTGCCGCAAGGTTGGGCTGGGCAAGGACGTTACCGACAAGTTCCTCGGTGGCATTCCGGGTGTGCAGAAGGAAGGCACCGACGGCATCATCGTCGCCGCGCGCTGGGTCTTGCACAAGATGCCGCCGCAGATCCGCACGGTTTGTCTGGAGTTCTTTGGCCAGGTCCGTGAAGCGGTGCCGGCGATTGTCGAAATTACCGACTACTTCAAGCCGGGCGGCGTCGGTCATGCCGCCGGCGTCCAACTCGCCGGCCTCGAGCATCTCGACGAGCGTTACGTCAAGGCCGTCGGCTACGCCACCAAGGCCAAGCGCCACGGGCGGCCAAAGATGGTGCTGATCGGCGACCTCGTTGGCGCTGACGAGAATGCCGTCATGGCGGCCGCCTCCGACGTCGTGCGCATGTGCAACCTGCGCGGTGCCGAGGGCTTTGTTGCGGTCAACGGCGAAACACGCAAGAAATTCTGGCTTGATCGTTCGCGCACTGCGGCGATTTCGCGCCACACCAACGCCTTCAAGCTCAATGAAGACGTGGTCATTCCTCTGCCACGCATGGGTGATTATTGCGACGGCATCGAGCGCATCAACATTGAGCTGTCCACGCAAAACAAGCTGGCTCTGTGCGACGCGCTGACCGAGTTCCTCAAAGGTGATCTGCCGCTGCATCGCGGCGATACCACGCTGGACACGGCCGTCCTGATTGGCGACCGTCAACAAAGCGCACTGGAAACTGTTGCTGCCGCCCGTACGCGCTGGCAGTGGCTGCTCGACAATCTCGATATGCCACTGGCCGAAGCCGAGACCCACTTTGCCGAACTCGGCATCCAGGCCGGCGAGCTGACCAACCGTACCGATAATCCGCTGCTTTTCCACCGTTTGCAGGATTACTCCGTGCGCACGTCGTGGAAGAAGGAAGTGCACGGCCGCCTGGCCAAGATTTTCGACGGCGGCGTCTATCGCCCTATCATTGAACGCCTTGAGGCAATCCACAAGGAAGTCCTGCGCGGCCGCGTCTTCGTCGCACTACACATGCACGCCGGTGACGGCAATGTGCACACCAATCTGCCAGTCAATTCCGACAATTACGAGATGCTGCAGACCGCCAACAAGGCAGTCGAGCGCATCATGCATTTTGCCCGTTCGCTGGATGGCGTGATTTCCGGTGAACACGGCATTGGTATCACCAAGCTCGAATTCCTCACTGAAGAAGAAATCGGTCCCTTCCGTGCCTACAAGCAGCGGGTTGATCCCAAAGGCCACTTCAACCGCGGCAAACTGATGCCCGGCGGCGATATGGGCAATGCCTACACGCCATCTTTCAGCCTGCTGGGTACCGAGTCGCTGATCATGGAACAATCGGAGATCGGCAAGATTTCCGACATGATCAAGGACTGCCTGCGCTGCGGCAAATGCAAACCGGTGTGCTCGACCCATGTCCCGCGCGCCAACCTGCTTTACAGCCCGCGCAACAAGATCCTGGCAACTTCGCTGCTGGTTGAAGCCTTCCTTTACGAAGAACAAACCCGGCGCGGCATTTCGCTCAAGCATTTTGACGAATTCAACGATGTTGCCGATCACTGCACGATCTGCCACCGCTGCGTCAAACCTTGCCCGGTCGACATCGATTTTGGTGATGTTTCTGTCGCCATGCGCAATTTCCTGCGCAAGCAGAACAAAAAACGCTTCAGCCCGGGGACGGCGGCAGCAATGGCTTTCCTCAACATCAAGGATCCGACCACCATCAAGGTGATGCGTGCCGGCATGATGGGCTTTGGCTTCAAGGCCCAGCGCCTGGCCGCCAAGGCCGCCAAGGCGCTCGGCCTGACGCAGGAAACCCGCGCCCATCCACCGGCAACACTGGGCCGACCGACAGTCAAGACACAGGTCATTCACTTCCTCAACCGGCCGATGCCGGGCAATCTGCCCAAGCGTACGTCACGTGGCCTGCTGGATATTGAAGACGACAAGGTTATCCCGGTCATTCGCAATCCCAAGACGAGCAGCGAGGAGTCAGAAGCCGTCTTCTACTTCCCCGGCTGCGGCTCGGAGCGTCTGTTCTCGCAGGTTGGTCTGGCCACGCAAGCGATGCTTTACGAAATCGGCACAACCACCGTCTTGCCCCCCGGCTACTTGTGCTGTGGTTACCCGCAGACCTCGGCCGGCGACGAAGACAAGGGTCAGAAGATCACGACGGACAACCGCGTGCTCTTCCACCGTGTGGCCAATACGCTGAACTATCTCGACATCAAGACCGTGATCGTCTCCTGTGGCACCTGCATGGATCAGCTGCAGAAGTACCAGTTCGAGAAGATATTCCCCGGTTGCCGCCTGCTCGATATCCACGAGTATCTGATGGAAAAGGGTGTCAAGCTGGAAGGTGTAGCAGGTACGCGCTACATGTACCACGATCCTTGCCACACGCCAATGAAGGTCTATGCACCGCTCCAGGTCACCAAAACCCTGATGGGCATGGACGTACCGCTAACTGACCGCTGCTGCGGCGACGCCGGCTCCTTCGCCTATTCGCGTCCGGATATCGCTACCGGCGTGAAGTTCCGCAAGCAGGAAGAAATTACCAAAGGTGCGGATCAGCTCCGTGCCGATGGCTTCACCGGCGAGGTCAAGATTCTTACCTCCTGCCCAGCCTGTCTGCAGGGACTCTCTCGCTACGATGATGATGCTGACACAACGGCTGACTACATCGTGGTCGAAATGGCCAAACACCTGCTCGGTGACAACTGGGCGGCACAGTATGTCGAGCGCGCCAACAACGGCGGCATAGAGCGCGTACTTCTCTGATTTAACAAGGCTATTTGACCTGATACGTGAATTACTTCCTGCTTCGGCAGGGGGTAATTGCGCTATAACTCTACCCATGTGAAGTTGACTCATTCATCTGGAGCCAGGGGCAGTGGAAAACCTAGCAAAAACTTGCGAACTCTGTGACACAGCCGGCGGCAAAGTGCTCTGGGAAACCCCGGTTTGCCGCGTGGTGCTGGTTGCTGACGCCGATTACCCAGGTTTTTGCCGCGTCGTCTGGACTGCCCATGTTCGCGAAATGACCGATCTCGATGCCGGCGAAAGACGCTTCCTGATGGAAGTTGTTTTTGGCGTCGAGAAAGTCATCCGTGATCTGTTTTCTCCGCACAAGATCAATCTGGCCAGTTTTGGCAACATGACTCCGCATTTGCACTGGCACGTCATTCCACGCTGGATTGATGACCGGCACTTCCCCGAACCGATCTGGGGCAATATCCATAACAAATCGCTAGCGATGCGTGCAGCCGTTTCCGATGATGCCCTGAAACAAGCACTTCGCCAGCATTTGCCACCAGTGGATTTCTTGGCAAATACATCATGAACGACAGGCTATTAGCCGTTCCTGACGTCCCCACCGGCTCGGCTTACCTGGCCCGCTTGCCTTTGGCCAACCCAGCTGCAGCTGAACAGCAACTGCTTCTGTTTCTTGATACCTTGCTGGCCGACCCTCCACCAGCCGATGCTTTGCTTTCTCTGCTTGAACAGACGCGTGTTCCGCTGTGCTTTGTCGAAGAAGAAATGGCGCGGCGTTACCACAATAAGGCTTTGCCACTAAGCGATGAGGAAGAAGCCAGTTTTTTACTCGTTCTTTCGGCTTGGGAGAAGATGCGGCAAGCCTATGCGCTATGTGCCCAGATGGCCGAACCCTCAGCCGGGGATCCGCAGTTTAATGGCCTGATCGCAACCGTTCTTCATCGCTGTATTTACTATAGTGGCATGGTTATTCTTGAGCATTTTCGCGCACGCCGCGAACTGCCCGCCGGAATCTGGCAGGAATTGCACAGCTACTATGCAACGGCCGAAAAATGGGGCGTTGCCTATACGCCACTCGAAGATGGGCTGGAAAGCAATCTGCAAGCCACGCACTGTACTGCCGCCTACGTCACGCTGCAGTTGATTGAAGTTGCCAGCCCTTACAGCAATTCAGTACGCGACCTGAATCTGATCCGGCGCTGGGCCGGTATGTGGTCACCATTGGTGTCGGTGCTTCCGCTTGAAGATGATCTCGAAGTTCCGCCTTACATCATCGAGTTGGACCGGGATGCCCCGCTCCACCCAACCAATAACTCGGAAAATATCGGGCTTGATGCCAGACGTCTTGATACCGCCCGTCTTGGCTTGCAATTAAGTCATATGGTGTCCCAGCTTCGTCAGCGCATGACCCCTTCCCAACTGGGGCTTGGCGAAGAGACTAGCGGGCATGTCATCAAGTTACTCGAACAACTGTCCCGACCGTGGACCCAGGCCACCTCTCCACGTCGCTTCCGCCGTTTTGCGACGCAAGGGAGCGCACGTGTAGCCCTCGGCTTCGAAGCAATTCACTTCTTCGTTAGTGGGCAGGATTTCGTTCAGGCTGATGCCGCATTGGTTTATTCGCGTGGCGACTTTGACAAGTTGTTTGTTTTCCGCGATCAAGCGACACCCAGCGCTGCACTTAACCTCCGTAGCAACCGCGACTTTCCTCTTGATGACTGGTCGGTTATCAACCATTCTGCCAATGGATTCCGTTTGGCACGAAGTGCTGCCGGACAAAAGCTAACCCACAGCCAGTTACTCAGCCTTTGCCCACACGATGGCGATCATTTTTTACTGGCCCTGGCAAGTTGGCTGATGGAAGAAAACGACGGCAGTCTTCTACTTGGCGTTTCAGTATTACCAGGCTTGCCTCAAGCGATATCACTTCGCCCGGCAGACATCCACGATATCAATCAGGAGCGCTACATCCGCGCATTCCTGCTTCCTGCTGTTCCTGCCATTCACGCAGAGAGTTCGCTGGTCATTCCCAAGAATGTCTATCATGCCAGCCGGGTGATGGAAATGCTTGTGGATTGCCAGCTCGTCAAGGTTCGGCTCATGCACATATTGCAGCGTGGGATGGATTTTGATCGAGCCAGTTTCGATCTCCTTTGAGCGATCTTGGATACGCCGTACGGCGAGTGCGCTAAACTAGTACCTTCTGCGACGGAGGACATTATGGCCGGTATTGACAAGGACACACCGATCCCGACTGAGATCAAATTGCATCAGAAATCCCGCAAACTTGAACTCGCCTACGCCAGCGGTGAACACCACGAGCTAAATTGCGAATTTCTCCGCGTCTTTACGCCTTCAGCCGAAGCACGGGGCCATGGTCCCGGTCAGGAAACGCTACAAACCGGAAAACGCAATGTCGAGATTTCCCGCATTGAACCCGTAGGGACCTACGCGGTACGCTTGGTTTTCTCAGATGGACACGACAGTGGCCTTTACTCGTGGGACCTACTCTACAACCTTGGTCAGCATCAGGAAGAACTCTGGGACGATTACCTTAAACAAATCGAAGCGCAGGGACTATCCCGCGACATCGACACGACTTCGCGCCCCGCCGGGGGTGGCAGTTGCGGTTCACATCACTAAACCATGAAAAATGACACCACACACTTTGGCTACCAATCGGTAGCCGAAGCGGAAAAAGCCAGGCGCGTCGCCGACGTATTCGATTCGGTAGCCAAACGTTACGACTTGATGAATGACCTCATGTCAGGCGGCATGCACCGACTCTGGAAATCTTTCACCATACAACGCAGTGGCGTTCGTGAAGGCTCAAGAGTGCTTGATGTTGCCGGAGGCACGGGTGATCTGTCCCTCGCATTTGCCAAGCGGGTCGGCAAGAGTGGTCAGGTCTGGCTAACCGATATCAACAACGCCATGCTGGCACGGGGTCGTGACCGCTTGCTGGACAAAGGCTACATGCTGCCGGTTGCCCAGTGCGATGCTGAGAAGCTGCCATTCCCGGATGAATGGTTCGATGTTGTTACGGTTGCCTTTGGGCTGCGCAACATGACTCACAAGGATCTGGCACTAGCTGAAATGCACCGCGTGCTTCGCCCTGGTGGTCGCTTGCTGGTTCTGGAATTTTCACAAATCTGGAAACCATTGGCGCCAGCCTATGACTTTTACTCCTTCAAAGTCATTCCGCAAATTGGCAAACTGGTGACCAATGATTCTGAAAGCTATCAGTACCTTTCAGAATCTATCCGCGTCCATCCTGGTCAGGAAGAGTTAAAGTCCATGATGGAAAATGCCGGACTTGAGCAAGTTGAGTACTTCAATATGGCACTTGGCGTAGTTGCACTACACCGCGGTTACAAGTTTTAATTCAATGAGTGAGCTGACGGCACGCCTTATTGTTCCTGCGTTAAATCATGTTCTCAGCAGCGAACCATGGGCGGTCGCTCGTCTGCAACCCTATGCTGGCAAATCCTTGCTGATTGCGGTATCCCCCATTGAACTACGGCTTTGTATTTCAGCAAACGGATTGTTTTCTGCTGCCGATGGTCAATCAGAACCTCCTGCAGTGACAATTACCTTACCCGATGATACGACCTTTAAAGTCTTATCAGGGAACCAAGTAGTCGCTTTTGCTGCTGCCCGACTTTCGGGATCGGCTGAATTCGCCGAAACTGTTGCCTTTGTCTTTCGCAATCTGCGCTGGGATGTCGAAGCCGACCTCGCTGCAGTCATTGGAGATATTCCAGCTCACAGAAGCTTCGCTGCAATACAAAATTTTATTGCGCTACAAAAACGCAGCGTTACAAATCTGGGGCGCAACTTCAAGGAATTTCTTACTGAAGATTCGCAGCAACTCGTTGCTCAACGTGACATCTCGGCTTTCAGTCAGTCGGTAGAAATGCTACGTGATGATTTGGCTCGTCTGGAAAAACGCATTTCCAAACTCTAAGCATCTAAATTGTTTCAACATTAAAAAGGGCAGCCGAAGCTGCCCTTTTTTGATCGTCTTTCCAGACTTAGTGCGTGGTCTTCTTCATGCGTGCGATAGCATGCAATTGCGCGACCGCCTGTGCCAATTCGGCCTCGGCTGTCGCGTAGTCCATGTCGGCATTCCGATTGACCAGAGCTTCCTCGGCGCGTTTTTTTGCATCCAGCGCCTTGGCTTCATCCAAATCGTGAGCACGAATGGCAGTATCTGCCAGTACTGTGATCAGACCGGGCTGAACTTCCAGCATGCCACCAGAGACATACACGAGCTCAAAATCGCTTTGACCCTGCACCTTCAAACGAACGGTACCAGGCTTGATGCGAGTGAGCAGCGGTGTGTGGTGCGGCAGAATGCCGAGTTCACCGGCCTCACCGGGGAAAACTGCAAACTCTACCAACCCCGAGAAGATAGACTCTTCCGCGCTGACGACGTCACAATGAACAGAAATTGCCATGACTGGCTCCTATGCTGGAGACGCTAATTACAGCGTCTTGGCCTTTTCGATAACTTCTTCGATGCCGCCGACCATGTAGAACGCTTGTTCCGGAACGTGATCGTATTCACCAGCACAAATGCCCTTGAAGCCCTTGATCGTTTCCTTGAGGGAAACAAACTTGCCTGGCGAGCCGGTGAAGACTTCAGCCACGTGGAACGGCTGCGACAGGAAACGCTGGATCTTGCGAGCGCGGGAAACGGCGAGCTTGTCTTCAGGAGACAGTTCGTCCATACCCAGAATCGCGATGATGTCACGCAGTTCCTTGTAGCGTTGCAGATTCATCTGCACGGCACGGGCAACCGAGTAGTGCTCTTCACCAACGACTTGCGGATCGAGCTGGCGGGAGGTGGAGTCGAGCGGATCGACAGCCGGGTAAATACCCAGCGAAGCGATGTCTCGCGACAGCACGACCGTGGAGTCCAAGTGCAGGAAGGTGGTAGCAGGCGACGGGTCGGTCAAGTCATCGGCAGGCACGTAAACGGCCTGGATGGAGGTGATCGAGCCAACCTTGGTCGAGGTGATACGCTCTTGCAGACGGCCCATTTCTTCAGCCAGCGTCGGCTGATAGCCCACGGCGGAAGGCATACGGCCGAGCAGTGCGGAAACTTCCGTACCGGCCAGCGTGTAGCGATAGATGTTGTCAACGAAGAACAGAATGTCACGACCATCATCACGGAAACGTTCGGCCATGGTCAGACCGGTCAGCGCAACGCGCAGACGGTTGCCCGGCGGCTCGTTCATCTGACCGAACACCATCGCCACCTTGTCAAGAACGTTGGAGTCCTTCATCTCGTGGTAGAAGTCGTTACCTTCACGGGTACGCTCACCCACGCCAGCAAACACGGACAAGCCGGCGTGCTGTTTGGCGATGTTGTTGATCAACTCCATCATGTTGACGGTCTTGCCGACGCCGGCGCCACCGAACAGACCGACCTTACCACCCTTGGCGAACGGGCAGATCAGGTCGATAACCTTGATGCCTGTTTCTAGCAGGTCGATAGATGAGGAAAGTTCGTCGAATTTCGGTGCTGCGGCGTGAATCTCACGCAGCTCCTGACAGTCGATTGGACCAGCTTCATCAATCGGGCGACCAAGGACGTCCATGATACGACCGAGGGTGCCCATGCCAACCGGAATGGAAATACCCTTACCTGTGCCGTTCACTTTCATGCCGCGACGCAGACCATCGGAAGAACCCATGGCGATGGTACGTACAACTCCGTCACCAAGCTGTTGTTGCACTTCGAATGTCAGGCCGTCTTCTGCCATGCCGTTTGCTTCAGAAGCATCCAGCTTGAGGGCGTCGTAGACCTTCGGCATCGCGTCGCGCGGGAAGTGGATGTCCACCACGGCGCCGATACACTGAACGATTGAACCTTGACTCATATTCAAATCCCCAAAAATTAAAATCTACGCGTCACACCGCGGCAGCGCCGCTGACAATTTCCGAAAGTTCTTTCGTAATTGCCGCCTGACGAGCCTTGTTGTAAACCAGCTTCAAGTCACCGATAACGGTCTTGGCATTGTCAGATGCAGACTTCATGGCGACCATCCGTGCGGATTGCTCGGAAGCCATATTCTCAGCCACAGCCTGATAGATCAATGCTTCAACGTAGCGAATCAGCAAATCGTCGATAACTGCCTTGGCATCGGGTTCGTAAACATAATCCCACTTGGTCTTGGAGGAGCCAACGGCTTCACCAGAAAGCGGAAGTAGCTTTTCGAAAACAGACTCCTGCTTCATCGTATTGATGAAACGGGTGTAACCGATATACAGGGCATCAATTTCACCCTTCATGTAGGCGTCTAGCTGTACCTTGACCGCTCCGATGAGCTTCTCAAGATGAGGCGTGTCGCCAAGACCGATGACATGGGAAACAATCTTGCCACCAGCGCGTTGCATGAAGCCGAAACCCTTGTTACCAATACAGGTCGCCTGATACTTCGTCCCTTGAGCGTCAAGCTCTTTCATCTTGCTCACCACCAGACGCAGGATGTTGGAGTTCAAGCCGCCACACAAACCTTTGTCTGAAGTGATAAGGACAACGCCAACCGAGCGCACCGGATCTCGTTTTTCCAAGAAAGGATGCTTGTACTCGGAAAGCGCATGGGACAGGTTACCTGCGACTCGCCGGATCTTCTCGCCATAAGGACGGGCAGCCCGCATCCGCTCCTGCGCCTTGCGCATTTTGGATGCGGCCACCATCTCCATGGCCTTGGTGATCTTGCGCGTATTTTCAACGCTCTTGATCTTGTTGCGAATTTCCTTGCCGCTAGCCATGTAATTCTCCTAGCTAATCAGGCCCAGCTGTTCTTGAATGCGACGATACCTGCAGCGAGTTGCTTTTCTGAGTCAGCGCTCAGATCAGCAGTCGTCTCCATCGTGTTCATGAGGTCAGCACAGTTAGCCTTGAGGTAACCGATCATAGCCTTTTCGCACTCGAGTGCACGCTTGACTTCGACATCATCGAAGTAGCCCTTGTCAGCTGCATACAGCGTGACGGCCATTTCGGAGATGCTCATCGGCGAGTACTGCTGCTGCTTCATCAGCTCGGTCACCAGACGACCACGCTCCAGCTGCTTGCGGGTTGCTTCGTCGAGATCGGAAGCAAACTGTGCGAAAGCGGCAAGTTCGCGATACTGAGCAAGAGCCAGACGAACACCACCACCGAGCTTTTTGATCAGCTTGGTCTGGGCTGCGCCACCGACGCGGGATACGGAGATACCGGCGTTGATCGCCGGACGAATACCAGCGTTGAAAAGGTCAGTTTCCAGGAAGATCTGGCCGTCAGTAATGGAAATGACGTTGGTCGGAACGAAGGCGGAAACGTCGCCGGCTTGCGTTTCGATGACCGGCAGAGCGGTCAATGAACCGGTCTTACCCTTGATTTGGCCATTCGTTACCTTCTCAACCCAAGCTTCTGAAACACGAGCTGCGCGCTCCAGCAGACGTGAGTGGAGATAGAACACGTCGCCAGGATAAGCTTCACGGCCCGGCGGACGACGCAACAATAGAGAAACCTGACGGTAACCCCAAGCCTGCTTGGTCAAATCATCATATACGATGAGTGCATCTTCACCGATATCGCGGAAGTACTCGCCCATCGTGCAACCGGCGTACGGTGCAAGGTATTGCAGCGCGGCAGATTCAGAAGCCGGAGCAGCAACAACAATGGTGTATTCCATCGCGCCATGCTCTTCGAGCTTGCGCACGACATTGGCAATGGTGGAGGCCTTTTGACCGATAGCCACATAAACGCAGAAAAGGTTTTTGCCTTTTTGGTTGATGATGGCATCGACTGCAACAGCAGACTTACCAGTTTGGCGGTCACCAATGATCAGTTCGCGCTGACCACGGCCAACCGGCACCATGGCATCGACGCACTTCAGACCGGTTTGAACCGGCTGGGAAACTGACTTACGCCAGATAACACCTGGTGCAACTTTTTCCAGCTTGTCAGTTTGCTTGGCGTTGATCGGGCCCTTGCCGTCGATCGGCTGACCAAGGGTATTAACTACACGGCCGAGCAATTCGTGACCGACAGGGACTTCCAGAATGCGGCCCGTCGTTTTGACGATATCGCCTTCGGAGATATGTTCGTATGCGCCAAGAACAACAGCACCGACGGAGTCACGCTCAAGGTTGAGCGCCATACCGAAAGTGTTGCCGGGGAATTCCAGCATTTCGCCCTGCATAACGTCTTGCAGGCCGTGCACACGACAGATACCGTCAGTAACGGAAACTACCGTGCCCTGCGTGCGCACTTCCGATGCGCCTTGCAGGTTCTGGATCTTGCTCTTGATCAGTTCAGAAATTTCGGAAGGATTCAACTGCATGAAATTCTCCTAGTTGTTCAGCGCCGTAGCCATGGCGTCGAGCTTGCCGCGTACTGAAGCATCCAGCATCCGGTCGCCAACGATTACCTTGATTCCACCAATCAGGGCCGGATCAACCGACACTGTGGACTCGAGCCTGGTCTTGAAGACTTCTTCGAGTTGGGGGATCAGGGCTTTCACCTGGTTATCATCGATTGGGAAGGCCGAGAAAATTTCGGCCTGCTTGGTGCCTTCTTCATCACGCTTGTAACTTTCGAACAAGCCTGAAATTTCAGGCAAAAGCGCCAGTCGGTCGTTTTTGGACAGCAGCTGGATGAAGTTCGACAGCTCCGCATCTACCGCCGTACCGCAGGCAGACCGGAAGAGGTCGACCAGTTGCGGGGCCGCCACATTGGGATCACCGATGGCTGAATGAACCTCGGGACTGGCAGCCACCTGCCCAAGCAGGGCAACCTGCTCGGACCACTTGGCCAGATTGCCGCTTTCCTTTGCTACCCGAAACAAAGCTTCGGCGTAGGGACGGGCGATAGTGACGGATTCAGCCATTGCTTACAGGTCCTGTTTCAGGGCGACCAGCATGTCAGCATGCGCGGACGCGTTGATTTCCTTGCGCAGGATCTTCTCAGCACCGGCAACGGCCAGTTCAGCGACGCGCTCACGCAATACTTGCTTGGCACGTTCAACTTCCTGGTCGATCTCGGCTTTGGCACCAGCAACCACCTTGTCAGCTTCGACCTTGGCAGTGCCTTTGGCTTCTTCGACGATCTGTTGCGCACGCTTTTCGGCTTGAGCGACGAGATCCGCAGATTTCTCTTTGGCATCACGTAGCGCATCGGCAGCACGCTTGGCAGCAAGCTCTTGCTCATGCTTGCCACGTTCGGCTGCAGCCAGGCCATCAGCGATCAGTACTTGGCGGTCGGCCATCGCTTTTTGGAGCGGGGGCCAAACGTACTTCATCGTAATCCAGATGAAGAGTCCAAACCAGATTGCCTGGCCAATCAGTGTAGCGTTGATATTCACGCTAACCTCCTGGTTATAAGGGTTTCAGGGGCGCGGGATTAATGCTTCAGCAGAGCCAGGAACGGGTTTGCGAAGAGCAGGAACAGAGCGATACCGACACCGATCATGGTGACCGCGTCAAGCAGACCAGCAACGATGAACATCTTGACCTGCAGGGTGGGGATCATTTCCGGCTGACGGGCAGCGCCTTCAAGGAAACGGCCGCCAAGGATACCAAAGCCGATAGCGGTACCCAGAGCGCCACAGCCGATCAGGATTGCTACGGCGATAGCGGTGTTGGAGAGAACGGTTGCTAGTTCCATGTTTACTCCTCAGTAAGGTTGGTTTATTGCAGGGTTAAAGTTAAAACTACAGAAACTACGAAAAACAGATAAAGCGAACTTCTTAGTGAGACTCAGATGCCATCGACATGTACACGATGGTGAGCATCATGAACACAAACGCTTGCAAAGTAATAATCAGGATATGGAAGAGTTCCCATGGCAAAGCCAACGGCAACTGATACAGACCGAGCAAAGCGATCAGAATAAAAACCATTTCGCCAGCATACATATTGCCAAAGAGTCGCAAGGACAGCGAGATCGGGCGGGCGATTTCCTCAACAACACGGAACAGGAAGTTGATTGGGGCAAGCTTGAGACCGAATGGGACAGCAAAGACTTCGTGCATGAAGTGGCTGAAACCCTTCACCTTGAGACCCATAAACAACGCGATGAAGAAGACTGTAATCGACATCGCAAACGTCAGATTGGGGTCAGTGGTCGGAACAAATTTGAACGGCAGGTGTTCGTTGCCAGTAATCTTTCCAAGCAAGAAAGGCAGGAAATCAACCGGGATCAAGTCCATGGCGTTCATGACGAAAACCCAGACGAAAATGGTAATTGCCAGCGGCGTTACCAGCGCACTCTTGCCGTGAAAGGTATCACGAACCTGCTGATCAACCAGACCAACAACCATCTCGATGAAATTTTGACCACCCGACGGAATCCCCGAAGTGGCGCTACTGGCGAATTTGGCCATCAGACCAAAAACCACCAAACCCAGAATGCCGGAAACTAGCAGAGTGTCCAAGTGAAACACCCAAAACCCGGAACACACTCCATCAACCTTGGAACTGTCTGCACAGACAGCCAGATTGGTGAGGTGGTGTTGAATATAACCTGCGGTGCCGCCTTCTGCGCTCATGTTTTCTCCAATCAGCCTAGCGTTGCTTCAGCAATGCCACCCAGTAGATGACAAAGGTTGATGCGTATCCAAGAAAAAGCGGCAATGCCGCCACATCCTTGTACCCCAAAAACACCAACGCAAACCCGACGAGAGTCAGCAAAAACTTGAACCCCTCACCAGCGGCTTGCGCCTGATAAACCTTGACTGGGTCGTTACCGCCCGACATCCGCATAGCCCTGAGCACATATCCCAGGTTAGCCACGACGCCGATTGATCCCCCGACCACAACCGAGACTGCCGCATTCACATCAAGAACCAGACTGGCAGCAATTGCCAGGACGATTGTTAATGCCACTTGCCGACTGAGAATCCAGCTTACTTGTGGGTGCAAGACATGCCTCGATAAAAAGCCCGACGAGTGTACCCAACTCCTATAGATGAGTCAATTGGTGCGGCGCACAAATTAAGGGTTTTCCCGTATCCGTTTATGGATTTAAAAAAGAACATTTTCTACACCCGCAGGCGAAAAATCAGCCCATCGAGCTGATCCAGGCCACTAAACTCGATCGTAACCTTGCCTACACCCTTTTTATTGGCACGAATTGCGACATTTGTACCCAAACCATCCGAGAGCTCATCTTGCAAACGAAGCAGATCCCGATCAATTATTTTTTCCGGCATCTGCTTTGGTGGGTTAAGTAGCTGTTGTACCAGACGCTCAGTTTCACGTACTGACAAACCCTTTTGAATAATCCGCTGAGCCAGGCCAACTTGCTGACCACTGGCCACGGGCAGCAAGGCGCGAGCATGCCCCATGTCCAGTTGCCCAGTCATTAACAAATCCTGAACGGGTGCGGTCAACTGCAGTAAACGCAATAAATTTGAGGCAGCAGGACGTGAGCGACCAACAGCATCGGCAGCCTGTTGGTGGGTGAGGCCAAATTCATCGATCAGACGCTGCAGACCTTGCGCCTCTTCCAGCGGATTGAGATTCTCACGCTGAATATTCTCGATAAGCGCCATGGCCAGCGCCTGTTCGTCGGGAATATTGCGGATCAACACCGGCACTTCACTCAGGCCTGCCAACTGCGATGCACGCCAGCGGCGCTCTCCGGCAACAATTTCGTAGCGTTCCGCGCCCGGCGTGCTATCGACCGCACGAACCAGAATCGGCTGCATAACCCCCTGGGCCTTGATTGATGCCGCCAACTCGGCCAAAGACTCCTCGTCCATATGGGTACGTGGCTGGTATTTGCCGGGGCGCAAGCGCTCGACCGGCAGATTACGTTGTTCGTCGCCGTGCGGCTTATCGCTCCCAGAGAGCAGGGCGTCGAGACCGCGGCCCAGGCCTTTCATCTTGATCATTGAACGACCCTTTCCAGAATCTCTTTGGCGAGCGCGCTATAGGCTTGCGCACCCTTGGAGTTTTTATCAAAAGCGAGGACCGGCTTGCCATAAGACGGCGCTTCCGCCAAACGAACGTTGCGCGGCACAATGGTTTTGTAAACCTTGTCGCCGAAGTGATTCTCCAACTCGCTGGAAACCTGCTGGGTCAGCGTACTCTGGGCGTTATACATGGTTCGTAGCAAACCTTCGATCTCAAGACGCGAATTCAAGTGGGTACGCACCTTGCGCAGGGTTTCAACGAGATCGGAAAGACCTTCCAGCGCGTAATACTCACACTGCATCGGGATCAGTACAGAATCGGCAGCCACCAGACCATTGACCGTCAGCATGTTGAGCGCCGGCGGGCAGTCGATCAGAATGAAGTCATAGGTGGCGCGCCCGGCCTGCAGGGCATTTTTCAAGCGATATTCACGTTCGCTGAGTTCGATCAGCTCGACTTCAGCCCCGGCCAGTTCGCGATTGGCCGGCAGGACATCAAAGCCAAACTCGGTTTCGATACAGACTTCAGTCAGCGTTGCGGCGCCAATCAGCAATTGATAGACCGTGGGTAACGCTTCCTTCTTGGTAATACCGGCGCCGGTTGTCGCATTGCCTTGCGGATCCAGGTCGATCAGCAAAACCCGCTTGCCTTCCGCGGCAAGCGAGGCTGCCAGATTGACGGCAGTCGTCGTTTTGCCGACACCGCCTTTCTGGTTGGTTATGGCGAGAACTTTCATGACCCGGCTTTCAAAATAATCAAATGTCTTTCGGCGTCCAGGCCTGGCACGGTGAGCGGAATGATCGCTTCGATGACGATATCAGCCGGCAACGCCTTGATTTCTTCGGCGGGGCGCTGGCCTTTCATGGCTAGCCAGCGTCCGCCCGGCGCCAACAAATGCCGCGTCAGGCTGACAAACAGGCCGAGTTCGGAAAAGGCGCGCGAACTGATCTGCCCAAATTGCCCAGACATTTCTTCGACTCTGGCATGGTGGACCGCAACATTCTTCAGCCCCAACTCAATAGCCGCTTGCTGCATGAAAATGGCCTTCTTTTGCACGGTATCCACCATGCTGACGGATAACTCGGGGCGAACGATGGCCAGTGGAATCCCCGGCAGACCACCGCCACTCCCCACATCAAGCAACTGGCCCCTGGCAACGTGCGGCAGGATGGCCAGCGAATCGAGCAGGTGATGGGAAATCGCCTGCTGAGGATCACGCAAGGCAGTCAGGTTATAGGTCTTGTTCCATTTGAGCAGCAGATCGCGGAAGGCGAGCAGCTTGCCCTGCGTTGTCTCAGGGAAATCGAGTCCGAGTTCGGCAAGGCCGGCTGGCAGGGAAATCGTACTCATGCGGCTTGCGACAGGTTGTGGCGTTTCAGGTGAATCAACAGCAACGAAATCGCCGCAGGGGTAATGCCCTGCACGCGTGATGCTTGGCCTATCGTCTGCGGCCGGTACTGTGCCAGTTTCTGCTTGACCTCGTTGGAGAGCCCGGCGACTTTGGCGTAATCCAGATCGGCCGGCAAAATCATGCTTTCGTAAGACGTTGACCGCGCCACTTCATCGGCCTGGCGGTCTATATATCCCTGATACTTGGCTGATATCTCCAATTGCTCAACCACCAGCGGATCGGTTTGTGCTTCTCCGGCACCGGAGAGCGTCAGCAAAGCCTGGTAACTGACTTCAGGGCGACGCAACAGTTCGAAGAGGTTGTATTCGTGCTCAATCGCCTTGCCCAAAACGCGCACTGCATCTTCAACCGGCAGGACTTTCGGATTGACCCAGGTCGACTTGAGGCGCTCTTGCTCAGCAGCCACCGCGTCGCGCTTTTTGCAGAAAGCCGCCCACCGCGCGTCATCGACCAGACCCAACTTACGCCCTTGTTCGGTCAGACGGAGGTCGGCGTTGTCTTCGCGCAAGCTGAGGCGGTATTCGGCGCGGCTGGTGAACATCCGGTAGGGGTCGGAAACGCCGCGCGTGATCAGGTCATCGACCAGTACACCGAGGTAGGCCTCGTTACGCTTCGGGCACCAGCCAGCTTCGTCACGCACGTAGCGCACAGCATTGACGCCTGCGAGCAGCCCCTGGGCGGCGGCTTCTTCGTAGCCGGTCGTGCCGTTGATCTGGCCGGCGAAGAACAGGCCGGCGATGGCTTTGCTCTCCAGCGTGTCCTTGAGGCCGCGCGGGTCGTAGAAGTCGTATTCGATGGCGTAGCCGGGACGCAGGATGTGGCAGTTTTCCAGGCCACGGATCGAACGGACCAAGGCCAGCTGGATGTCAAAGGGCAGGCTGGTGGACACGCCGTTCGGATAGATTTCGTGCGTCGTCAGGCCTTCTGGTTCGAGGAAGACGTTGTGCTGGTTCTTGTCGGCAAAGCGGTGGATCTTGTCTTCAATCGACGGGCAGTAGCGCGGGCCGACGCCTTCGATGACGCCGGTGTACATCGGCGAACGGTCGAGCCCGCTGCGGATGATGTCGTGCGTACGCTCGTTGGTTTCGGTGATCCAGCACGGCAACTGGCGCGGATGCTGGGCGGCGTTGCCGAGGAAGGAAAAGACCGGCATCGGAGTATCCGAGTGCTGCTCTTCCATCACCGAGAAATCGATGGTCTTGCCATCGAGGCGCGGCGGCGTGCCAGTTTTCAGGCGGCCTTGCGGCAGGCTCAGCTCTTTCAGGCGGGCAGCCAGCGAATTCGATGGTGGATCGCCCATGCGGCCACCGGTGTAGTTTTCCAGACCGACATGAATCTTGCCGTTGAGGAAGGTTCCCGCGGTCAACACCACTGAATCGGCCAAAAAACGGATGCCCAGTTGCGTCACCGCACCGGCCACACGGTCGCCTTCAACGATCAGGTCGTCGCAGGCATCGGCGAAGATGGTCAAATTGGGCTGGTTTTCCAGACGCGAACGGATGGCCTGCTTGTACAGCACACGGTCGGCCTGGGCGCGCGTGGCGCGCACCGCCGGGCCTTTCGAGGCGTTGAGGATGCGGAACTGGATGCCGGCCTCGTCGGTCGCTGCCGCCATCGCTCCACCCAGCGCATCAACCTCACGCACCAGATGGCCCTTGCCAATGCCGCCGATCGATGGATTGCAACTCATCGCCCCCAGCGTGTCGAGATTGTGTGTCAGCAGCAGCGTATTCGCACCCGCCCGCGCCGCGGCGAGCGCAGCTTCGGTGCCGGCATGGCCGCCGCCGACAACAATGACATCGAAACGGGTAGGGAAAAACATCGGAGTTAGGATGTTGCAGCGCAGTATGGGGAGGCGAATTTTACGTCAGGGGGCTGAAAATTCACAGTTTTTCCCAGACGCCTTGCCGCGTCAGGCGAACTAAAGTAATTTGCTTCAGCTTAGGACAAACCAATGACACCGAATGGCCACCCTCGATAACGATGACATGCTGCTGGTTTTGCAGCAGTCACTCACCAAAAAACGAGTTTTGATTGTCGATCGCCATTCACCGGCGCGCGATGCCCTGCGCATCATGCTCGCATCTCTCGGGGTGACGGCAGTACACGGCGCGGGGAACTCGGCAGAGGTGATCCGTCAAGTCAAAGCCAACCGCTTTGATCTCATTCTTTCGGACTTTGTCCTTGACGATGGGCGTGATGGCCAGCAATTGCTCGAAGAGTTGCGTCATGCCCAGCTGATTCCCCTGGCAACGGTTTACATGATCATCACTAGCGAACGTGGCTATACCAATGTGGTGTCGCTTGCCGAACTGGCGCCAGATGATTACCTGATCAAGCCATTTACCTCCGAGCAGTTGCAGGCGCGGCTGATCCGGGCAATCTACAAAAAACATGTGCTGCGCAAGATTTACGAACATATCGAGAACGGGGCGCTCAACGAAGCCGTCCTTGCCTGTGATCGTGTCATTCAGCAACAACCAAACTACATGTACGACGCCTTGCGCTTCAAGGGAGAATTACTTCATACGCAGGGAAAAACACGCGAAGCCGAGGAGGTTTTTCGCCTGGTACTTCAAGGGCGTGTCGTCCCTTGGGCCAAAATGGGACTCGCCACCGCACTGCGCAATCGTGGCGCGCTGGCCGAAGCCGAGCAACTGGCCGAGCAGGTAACCATAGACGCCCCTGACTTCGTCTCGGCTTACGATTTTCTTGCTTCTGTTCACGAGGCCCAAGGGCGTCTGGCCGATGCCCAGCGTGATTTGCAGCGCGGCGCCGACGCTTCGCCGCACAACACCGTGCGCCAACGCCTGGTCGGTGACCTGGCTGCCCGCAACAAGGATTTCATGGCTGCCGAAAGAGCCTATGGGCGGGTCATGGAGCGCAACCGGGGAAGCACTCTGCGCAGCGTGGATGACTTCGCCAATCTGTCACGGGTCATGGTTGAGCGGGGCAATATTGCCGGCTCACGCAAGATGGCTGCCGAAATGAGGCGCGAATGGCGCGGTGACAAGCAAGTGGAAATGGCCGCTTTGGTGACCGAAAGCTTGTGTTTCAACGCAGAAGGATCCCCTGACAAGGCCAAAGCACTGGTTGACCAGGCACTCGCGTTGCAAGCTCAGGTTGCTGCTGAAGCATTCGATAAGGGCAAGTCTGCTTCACAACGCTTGGCGGTGGACCTGGCGCACGCCTGTTACGCCACCGGCAAGGAAGAAGACGCCAATCGACTGATGCGCCAGGTAGCTGCGGAAAACAACGATGATCCACACCTCCTTGAACACATCACCAATATTTTCGAAAAAACCGGGCAATCCGACGCCGGCAAGGCCATGCTGGATCAGGTCGGCAAGGAAATTATCGAACTCAATAACCGGGGGGTTATGGCCGCGCGCAGCGGTGATCTGGAAGGTGCTGTCAAATTGCTGATCCAGGCCGCGGAAAAAGTCCCCAATCTGCAATTTTTGATCAATGCCGCCAAAGCAATTTTTACCTTGCTCGACAAAAAGGGTTGGGATATCGATCTCGCGGCCAAAGGTGTCGATTATCTGGAGCGCGCCCAAAGCAAGGACCGCAAGAATCCCAAAGTTGCCTCGGCGCGGGAGCTTTATCTTACGGTGGCAAAAAAACACCGTGCCCTGCCGAACAGCAAAGTCTGAATCAGTGCTTTCGACCTAACCCGAGATAAGCGTCAATCACTCTCTGGTCGGCAGCGAGTTCATGGCTCGGCCCGGCCAGCGAAACTTCACCGGTTTCCAGCACATAGCCGTAATCAGCGATCTGCAGGGCGGCACGGGCATTTTGTTCAACGAGCAGGATGGCAACGCCGGTTTGTTTGAGTTCGCTGATGATGCGGAAAATTTCCTTGATGATCAGCGGTGCCAGACCGAGGCTAGGTTCGTCCAGCATCAACAATTTGGGCTTGGCCATTAGGGCACGGCCCATCGCCAGCATCTGGCGTTCACCGCCGGATAATGTGCCGGCCAGCTGGGCCCGGCGTTCTTCAAGGCGCGGGAAGATCTCGAAAACCTCGTCCATCGTTTCCATTTCGTCACGATGGCCGGTACGGTAACGATCAAAGGCACCGAGCAGCAGATTATCCTCGACGCTCATTTCGGCAAACAATTCGCGCTTTTCGGGGACCAGAGTCATGCCATGGCGCACCAGATACTCCACTTCGCGCTCGCGACCTTGGGAATGGCCCATGTAAACAATTTCACCCTCAGCCGGCAGCAAGCCCATCAGAGCGGAAAGCAGGGTGGTTTTTCCTGCACCGTTGGGTCCGATGACAGTAACGATCTCACCACGTCGAATAGTCAGGCTGACCTTATGCAGCGCTTCAACCTTGCCGTAAGAAACGACAAGATCGCGTACTTCAAGGATCACTGAATGGTCGTTGTGCTGTTTCATTATTCGACTCCACCCAGATAAGCCTCAAGCACCTTGGGATCGCGTTGCACCTCTTCCGGCAGACCTTCGGCGATCTTTTCGCCAAATTCCATGACCACGACGCGATCAGCCAGACCCATGACGAAATCCATATCATGCTCAACCAGCAGGATGCCCATGCCTTCGCTGCGCAGACGACCGAGGAGATCGGCAAGATCCTGTTTTTCGCGATAACGCAGGCCGGCTGCCGGCTCATCAAGCAATAGCAGACACGGGTCTGAACAGAGCGCGCGGGCAATTTCGACAATGCGCTGTTTGCCCAACGCCAGACTACCGGCAGCTTCGAACATGTGGTCGGCGAGACCAACGCGCTCGATCTGGCGCGCGGCCTCGGCCAACAGGCGCTGCTCCTCGGCCCGATCCAGACGCAACGCGGCCGGAATAACGCCCTTGTTACCGCGCAGATGGGCGCCAATGGCGACATTTTCCAGCACCGTCATTTGCCCGAGCAGACGGACGTGCTGAAACGTCCGGCTCATGCCGCGCCGGGCGATGTCGCGCGATAGCATGTGGTCAATACGCTCCCCCATGAAGTGAATTTCACCCTCACTGGCCGGTGAAACGCCGGAGATGCAATTGAACATGGTGCTCTTGCCAGCGCCATTGGGGCCAATCAGGGCCATCACTTCGCCGGCCCGTACGGTCAGCGAGAGTTGATTATTGGCGACCAGGCCACCAAAACGCTTGGTGACTGCCTTCGCTTCCAGCAAAAGGGTGCCTGTTGCGGTCGACGCCCGTTTTGGCAGCATTTTTGCCGGCGATACTTCGCGTTTCTGACTACGCGCCGGAACGTATTTGAGGATCACCGGCCACAGTCCATCACGGGCGCGCTGCAGAATCAGCACCATGGCGATGCCGAAAACAATGATCTCGAAGTTGCCACTCTGCCCCAGCAATTGTGGCAGCAAGTCCTGCAACCACTGTTTGAGGACGGTGATCAGGCCCGCCCCCAAGACCGCCCCCCAGACATGACCTACACCACCGACAACGGCCATGAACAGGTATTCGATACCTTGTGTCAGGGAAAAAGGGGTCGGGTTAACAAAGCGCTGCAAATGAGCATAGAGCCAGCCGGAAACACTCGCCAGCAGGGCCGCAATCAGGAAGATGATGACCTTGGTGCGCGGCGTGTTGACGCCCATCGCCTCGGCCATGACGACACCGCCCTTAAGCGCACGTATCGAGCGCCCGACGCGTGAATCAAGCAGGTTGCTGATCGCCAGAATGGCGAGCAGGACAGCAATCCAGATCAGGTAGTAAAACTCGCGGCTTGACTTCAACTCCAGATCAAACAAGGACACCGCCGGAATCCCGGTAATACCGGTATGACCACCGAGGAAGTCGACATTGCCAAAAAGAAAATAGAGGCTGATGCCCCAAGCGATGGTACCTAGCGGCAGGTAGTGACCGCCCATACGCAAGGTTATAAAACCGAGGAAAAGTGCCACCGACGCGGTAATGGCGAGGCCGATAAACAAGGTCAGCCACGGCGAAAATCCATGAGTTGTACTCAGCCAGGCGGTCGTATACGCGCCAAGACCGACAAAGGCCGCCTGGCCAAACGAAGTCAGCCCACCGACGCCCGTCAACAGCACCAGGCCAACGGCGACGATGGCGTAGAGGCCGATGTAATTGAGCAGCGTGACGCTAAATTCAGGTAGCAGCGACGGGGCTATTGAGAGCAGGACAACAAAAACCGCCAGAGGAAGATGATGTTTCATTCCTCTTCCTCCTCGACATGATGCGAGGTCAGCGAGCGCCACAGCAGCACTGGAATGATCAGGGTAAAAACAATCACTTCCTTGAAAGCACTGGCATAGAAGGAAGAATAAGACTCCAGCAGACCAACCAGAATGGCGCCAAGCGCAGCCACCGGATAAGAAGCCAAGCCGCCGATAATGGCGCCGACGAAACCCTTGAGGCCGATCAGGAAGCCGGAGTCGTAATAAATGGTGGTGATCGGTGCGATCAGGATGCCCGAAAAGGCACCAATCGCCGCCGCCAGCGTGAAGCAGAGTTTGCCGGCGAGGACGGGTGGAATGCCCATCAGGCGCGCTCCGGTACGGTTCATCGCCGTTGCCCGAAGAGCCTTGCCATAGATGGTGCGTTCAAAGAAGAAATAGAGCCCGATGATGAGGAGGGCGGAGGCGACGACGACCAATATCGTCTGACCTTGCAGCGGCGCCCCGGCCAGCTCAAAACTGAGGTCGGTGAAGGGCGGGGTGCGTGAACCTTCTGCCCCGAAGAACAGCAGGCCAAGACCAATCAGGGCAACGTGCACGGCAACCGAAACAATCAGCAGGACCAGCACCGAGGCACCGGCCAGCGGCTGATAGGCAACGCGGTAAATCATCGGCCCGAGCGGGATCACCAGCAACATGGAAACTGCGACCTGCGCCGCCAGCGGCAACTGGGTCGGCGGCAGCGCAAAGAGCCCTGCAGCAGCAATCAGCGGTACGCCGACATTGAAGATGAGCAAGGGTGGCACCTTGGCATAACGCCCCTCGCGCAGCAGCTTTATCCCATCCAGCACGGCCACGATAATGCCCAGCGCCAGCAGCAACCAGACCGTGCCCGGCACCTTGCCAGCCTGCAAGCTGGCCAGGGTCAACGCGCCATAGGCAACGAATTCTCCCTGCGGAATGAAAATGACGCGGGTAACCGCAAAAACCAGTACCAGAGCCAGGGCGAGGAGGGCATAGATGGCACCATTGGTGATGCCATCCTGGCCGAGAAGCAGGAAAATTTGTAAGTCCATAGGTTACCGAAGTCGGCAAACCAAAACGCCGGCCAGGCGCTCACCGCGGATACAGCGGGCAAGCACCGGGCCGAACGAGGCAGCTAGCTTATTTGAGAAGTTTCCAGGTATTGTTTTCGATGGTGACCATGACGCGGGCGCGCTGGTCAAAACCCTGGTGGTCGTTGGGCGTCATATTGAAAATGCCATGCGCACCGGCGAGGCTCTTGCTGCCCTCAAGCGCATCACGCAAGGCCTTGCGGAATTCCTTGGTGCCCGGCTGAGCCTTCTTCAACGCTTGCGGAATGGCATTCTGCAGCAACACGCCGGCATCCCAGGCGTGGCCGCCGAAAGAACTGACACTGCCCTTGCCGTGTGCCGCTTCGTACTTGGTGACGTATTCCATTGCTGATTTTTTGACCGCATTGTCATTCGGCAACTGGGCAGCAACCACCATCGGGCCAACCGGCAGGAAAGCCCCTTCGACATCCTTGCCACCGACGCGCAGGAAATCATTGTTGGCCACACCGTGCGTCTGATAGATCAGGCCCTTGTAGCCCTTTTCCTTGAGCGCCTTTTGCGGCAGGGCAGCCGGCGTGCCAGCACCACCGACCAACACAGCATCCGGCTTGGCCGCCATGATCTTGAGGATCTGACCGGTGACCGAGGTATCGTTGCGCTGGAAACGCTCACTGGCGACAATCTTCAGCTTGCGTGCCTCGGCGATCTTGGCGAACTCTTTGTACCAGCCTTCACCATAGGCATCGGCAAAACCGATGAAGGCGACGGTCTGGATATTCTTGTCGGTCATGTGCTGGACCAGCGCTGTCGCCATGTGGGCATCGTTCTGTGCCGTCTTGAAGACCCACTGGCGCTTGGCATCCATCGGCTCGACGACAATCGCTGAACCGGCCATGGAAATCAACGGTGTTTCGTTGTCGACCGCAACATCCATCATGGCCAGTGAATTTGGCGTCGTGGTTGAGCCGATCACCACATCCACCTTGTTTTCACTGATCAGCTTCTTGATGTTCTTGGTTGCAGCGGTCGGGTCGGTGGCGTCATCGAGAACGATGTAATTGACCTTCTGGCCACCGATGGTCGTTGGCAGCAGGGCTATCGTATTTTTTTCAGGGATACCGAGCGAAGCCGCCGGGCCGGTTGCAGAGACAGAGACACCGACATTGATATCAGCCAGCGCCATTGAAGAAATAGCCACCAATACAGCCAGCGTCAGTTTTTTAACCATCGTGATACCCCCGAAATGGCAATACAAAAGAGGAAGATTTTATCACGCCGCCCCGGCCCGTCAGGTCCGTGGCGGCTTCGCGGCAAGGTTTACTTGGTGTATTCCCAAGCCCCCTGCTTGACGGTGACCATGACCCGCGCCCGCTGATCCAGCCCGAGATGATCCTGGGGGCTCATGTTGAAGACGCCATGCGAACCTGCCAGATTTTTAGTCGTTTCCAGTGCATCGCGCAAAGCGATGCGGAACTCCTTCGTCCCGGGTTGCGCCTTCTTCAAGGCGGCCGGTACGGCATTGGCCAGCAAAAGCCCGGCATCCCAGGCATAGCCGCCAAAGGCCGTCACGCTGCCCTTGCCATGAGCCGCTTCATACTTGGCAACGTATTCCAGCGCCGATTTCTTGACCGGGTTATCGGCCGGCAATTGCGCTGCTACCAGGACAGGTCCGGAAGGCAGGACGGTGGCTTCACAGTCCTTGCCGCAAACGCGCAGAAAGTCGTTATTGGCCACGCCGTGCGTCTGGTAAATCAGACCCTTGTAACCTTTTTCCTTGAGCGATTTCTGGGGCAGGGCAGCCGGGGTTCCGGCACCACCGATCAACACCGCATCCGGCTTGGCTGAAAGGATTTTCAGAACCTGCCCGGTCACCGTGGTATCTGCGCGATTGAAGCGCTCGTTGCCGACCAGCTTGATCTTGCGGACTTCAGCAATCTTTGAAAACTCGTTCCACCAGCCTTCGCCATAGGCGTCCGAGAAACCGATATAGGCGACTGACTTCACATTATTGTTGGTCATGTGCTCGATGATGGCGGTGGCCATCTGGGCATCGTTCTGCGGCGTCTTGAAGACCCACTTCTTTTTGTCATCCATCGGCTCGACAATGCGCGCCGAGGCGGCCATCGAGATCATTGGTGTTTCACCTTCGGCCGCCACATCAATCATCGCCAGTGAATTTGGCGTCGTGGTAGAACCAATAATGACATCCACCTTGTTCTCGCTGATCAGTTTCTTGCTGTTCTTGACCGCCGTGGTGGTGTCTGAAGCGTCATCGAGAACGATGTAATTCACCTTTTGCCCGGCCATCGTTTTTGGCAACAGGTCGATCGTGTTCTTTTCCGGAATCCCGAGCGATGCTGCCGGACCGGTAGCGGACAATGTCACGCCTACATTGATGTCAGCCAATGCTGAACCGGCAAGCCCCGAAAGCAGGATAGCGAGCATTTTTTTCTTCATTTTGTCCCCTTTGTGTGAATCGATTACGCAAAGGGGAAACCCTATTACTAACACCGCTTTCTCGCAACCTCGCTGGTCAACAGCGGCGTGATAAAGTTATATCTTTGCTTGATGGACCCAACCATGTTCTCCGGAATCATTGCCGCAGTAGGCCAAATCACCCAAATCACGCCGCGTGAAGCCGGCTTTCGCCTGACCGTTAACGCCGGCAAGCTCGCCATCAACGATGTGGCGCTGGGCGACTCGATTGCCCACAATGGCGTCTGCCTGACGGTCGTCGCCTGCGAAGGGCAGCAGTTCATGGTCGATGTTTCGCCGGAAACTCTCTCGTGCACAGTCGGTCTGGACGCCCCCGGCCCGGTCAACCTGGAAAAAGCATTGCGTCTGGCAGACGTTATCGGTGGCCATCTGGTTTCTGGCCACGTCGACGGTGTTGGCGAGGTGTTGCGCTTCGACCCGGTCGGCGATAACCGCCTACTTGAGATTCGTGCCCCGAAAGAAATCGCCAAGTTCATCGCACGCAAGGGATCAATCACCGTCAATGGCACCAGCCTGACGACCAACGAGGTCAAAGGCACCGACTTCACCATCAACCTGATCCCACATACGCTGGAAAACACAACGCTGAATCTGCTCAAACCGGGCAGCAAGGTCAATCTTGAAATTGACCTCATCGCCCGCTACTGCGAACGCCTGCTCAGCGCCGAACGGGAGGATTGATGACCCGCCTCTTGCTTTGTCTGTCTTTTCTGCTGCTAGGTGCTTGCGCATCATATGGTGGCCGGGGTCTGCAGCCCGGCGTCAGTAGTGTTGACGACATTCAACGCGTGATGGGCGAACCAGCCATGCGCTGGCGGGAAAGTAGCGGAGGCGAGCGCCTGGCATTTCCACGTGGCCCCGCTGGTTACCATACCTTCATGGTGCTGACCGATGCCAATGGACGCATGCTTAGCCTGGAAAATGTGCTCGAGCCCAAGCACTTTGCTCTCCTGCGCGAAGGCATGACGCAGGATGAGGTATTCAGAATCATCGGCCCTTCGCATCCGGGATGGACCATGTATTTTGAGGCCCGCGATGAACTTGCCCTGGAATGGCGCTACTGCGATGATTACGCGGAAGCCTCTCGCTTCAACGCACTATTTGACAGGACCAGCGGCAAGTTGAGAACCACCATGAACAGCCCTGAACCGGGCAAAAATCGGCGAGCCTGGTGTAGCCGCTAGCGATCTGTGAGAATTTTCGGCGACTGATTATCGAAAAGCACCTGCCTGGACGGTGCTTCACATAAAACAAATAGCGCTCATTTCTCAACACCATAGCCAAGCGCATCGGGCAATGGAAACATTTTGAAACCTTTCCAATCGCCCTCCATTCATCCTTTGAGCGCCACGTGCGTTATAGGTTTATACCGAAGGTAAACGGAATGGTCCGCCCCGGCGGTGAAGGAGTTCCATGTTCCCGATTTTTCGCTTTTTTTTAGGGTTGACCGCGCTACTTGCGGTATTTTTTTCATCGCCGGCCATGGCCGACCCCAGCGGACGCGTTGGGCGCATTTCCCTGCTTGACGGACCCAGCCTGTTTCGTGCCGACCGCGAGGATAGCGGCACTCAGGCAACGCTTAATTGGCCGGTAAGCAGTGCTGCCATTGTCGATACCGAAAATGGCAGCCGCGCGGAGATCTGGATCGGATCAACGGCATTCCGGCTAGCCGGTGAGAGTCGTCTGGAGTTCGGTGTTGTCGATGACCGCCAAATACATGTCAATCTCGCTATCGGCACGCTGGCCATGACCATTCGTGACCGCGACCAAGCGGACGACCTGGAAGTCCGCACACCGCATGGCCTAGTCAAGTTTGGTACAGCTGGCAGCTACCGTATTGATGTCGGCACCCTTTATACCAATGTCTCGACGACATCAGGCAACGCCTATGTTTCAAAGGGCGAACGCCCGATCGGTGTTGGCCCCGGGCGCACGGTAAGCATAGACCTCAATGGTGCTGTGGCCTCCTATGGCGACTCACGGCGCGACAGTTTTGACGACTGGACAGCATCGCGCGATGCGGCTACCCAGTCACGGGTAGCGAGCCAGTACATTTCGTCCGAAATGACGGGCTATCAGGATCTTGAACATTACGGAGAATGGTCTTCGGTAGCCGATTACGGCAGTGTCTGGTATCCGCGCGCTGTACCAAGTGGCTGGGCACCTTATCGTGACGGGCGCTGGGCCTGGATTGCCCCCTGGGGCTGGACCTGGGTTGATGCCGCCCCCTGGGGTTTCGCGCCATTTCACTACGGGCGCTGGCTGGAGGTGCGTGGGCGTTGGGCCTGGGCGCCAGGCGCCTACGTAGCACGTCCGGTTTATGCCCCGGCATTGGTCGCCTGGGTGGGTAACCCGGGCTGGAGTGTCCGCTTCAGTGCCGGTAGCGCACCGGCAGTTGGCTGGTTCCCTCTTGCTCCGCGTGAAGTCTATGTGCCCAGCTACCGGGCGAGCAATAACTATGTGCGCCAAGTCAACATTACTCATATCACCAACGTGACCGTAGTTGAACGTGCAATGGCAGAACGCGGAGAACGCCATTTCGCCCATCGCAACTCGGTCAGAGCGGTCACCGTGGTACCGGCCAACACCCTGCGTGAAAGCCGGCCGATCGCCGGTGCCAACGTACCCAGCCGAGGCCAGGGCGAACTTCGCCAGGCACCTCTTTCCGTTCAGGCACCTGGGTCGAATTGGGTCGCGCCGAGCAGTAGCATCTCTCGGGTTCGCCCATCCGGACCAGCCAGCCCTGGTCGTGAGACAAATGAAAATCCGCGCCCCCCGGCTCGCCAGAACGCTGTCGATTCAATAGCTCCGCGCATTACCAACGAACCGCTGCGTACCATCGAACCACGTGGAGAACGCCCGCGGAACAACACGGAGGCCCCTCGGCCAGATGGCTGGCAGCGCCCCCTCCCGCCGGGAGTCAACCGCTTGCCCGCCGAATCCCGTAGTCCGGAACCTGTAGCCATACCGAAAGTGTCATTACCCGCTGGCCAGCCCATGCAGCCAACCGCCCCGGCAGTAGTCGCGCCAGCATTACCCCCGGCTGAACGTCCGCGCGCTGAACCGAGAGAAGCGATTAATCAGCCTTTTGGCACATCTCGTCTGCCCGCGCCGCCGGTCAGTGAACGCCCGGCGGAACGCCGCAGCGACCGCATTGCCAGCGAGCCACCAACTGTGGCGCCGCCCCCACAAATGCGCCCCTCACCACCATCTATTCCCGCGCCGCCAAACCTTGAGCGTCCAAGCGCCGAACCGCGCCCAGCACCGCCGCCTGCTGAGCGTATGCCGGAACGCCGCAACGAACGAGCACCAACTGTTGTTAATGAACCAGTGCCGCAAATGCGTCCGCCTGGCATGGCGTCACCCCCACAAATGCGCCCCTCACCACCGCCAGCATCTATTTCCGCACCGCCAAACCTCGAGCGTCCAAGCGCCGAACCACGCCCAGCACCGCCTGCTGAGCGTATGCCGGAACGCCGCAACGAACGAGCGCCAACCGTTGTTA
>CAXYZX010000011.1:0-30308 GCA_964293845.1 uncultured Dechloromonas sp. | reverse complement strand
AGTAATTCACGCTGTGCAGTCTCGAGTGTCTTTTCCCCGGAATCAATTTTGCCGGCGGGGAGTTCCAAAAAGACACGCCTTAAAGGATAGCGATACTGACGCTCAAACAACAGATTTCCGTTGTTCAAGAATGCAAGGACAACGACAGCCCCGGGATGAGAGATATATTCGCGCATCGATGCTTGGCCATTCGGCAAGCGAACCTGATCACAGCTAACCTTGAGCAATGCTCCATCAAACACTATCTCCGAAAGGATGGTGGTTTCGATCAAATGAGAATCGCCGGACATATTTTCTCCAAAAAAAACGCCCCGACCAGCGGGGCGTTGTGATCGCTATTTCGTATCAATCAGAGCGAACGCAGCAAAGCGTATGCACAGAGCGACATAATGACTTGCGGGAACATGCCCAGGAATGCGACGGCCAACCCATTTGCTGAAATCAGCACGCGCATGTCAGTACCGGCGGTTAGCGGGGTATCGTCGATTGGCGCATCGAAGTACATCAGCTTGACCACACGCAAATAGTAGAAAGCACCAATCAGCGAGAAGAAAACCGCGACAAGCGCCAGCCACATGTATCCGGCCGCGATAACCGCCTGCAGAACCGAGAACTTGGCAAAGAAGCCAATGAAGAAAGGTACACCTGCCATGGAAAACATCATCATAAGCATGATGCCCGCGAACCACGGACTGCGCTTGTTCAAACCCTTGAAATCTTCAAGATTGTCAGCTTCAAATCCAGCACGTGACATCAGGAGAATCATGCCGAAAGAGCCAGTAGTCATGATCACGTAGGCGATGACATAAAACATGGCTGAACTGTAGGCATTCAGTGCATAGCGCGCATCGCCGCTAACCACACCGGTGGTAATGCCCAGCAACATGAAACCCATGTGTGAAATTGCCGAATAGGCCAGCATACGCTTCAGGTTAGTCTGAGCTATAGCCGCCAGATTACCGATTGCCATCGAAAGTACAGACAGGATGATCAACATTGCCTGCCAATCTTGAGCCATGGTAATCATGCCGTTAACCAGCAGGCGCATTACGATGGCAAAAGCAGCCAGCTTTGGTGCAGAACCAATCAGTAGGGTAACCGAAGTTGGAGCACCGTGATAAACGTCCGGAATCCACATATGGAAGGGAACTACACCCAGCTTGAATGCCAAACCAGATACCAGGAAGACCAGACCAAAAACCAGCAGCGTCTTGTTAGCGCCACCGCCATAGAGGCGTTCTGCAACTCCGGTAATTTCGAGCGTGCCCGTCGCACCATAAATCATCGACATGCCGTAGAGCAGCAAACCAGACGCAAGCGCGCCCAGAACAAAATACTTCATTGCCGCTTCAGTGGAAGTTACCGATTCACGATTCATCGCCACCATCGCATAGAGCGAGAGCGAGAGCAGTTCGAGACCAAGATAGATAGTAACGAAGTGGTTAGCTGAGATCATGACCATCATGCCCAGCGTAGCAAATAGCGCGAGCACGTAATACTCACCCTTGTTCATCACCTCACGGTCCTGCACGTAACCCCGCGAATAGAACAGAACCACAATTACGGTCATGTAGAGGAAGAGTTTCAGCAGATCCGACATCAGATCGTCGACAAACATGTTGCTGAAGGTATAAATGATCTCACCCGTGCTGGTATAGAACTGGATCATCGCACAACCGACGAGCGCCAATTGCGTAAGGGCAAAGGTAACCGTTCGCCGACTATCCTTTACCAAAAGATCGACCATAAGAATGACTAACGCCATCGCAGCCAGAAATAGCTCAGGTGCGGCGGGTAGGAGATTGGGGACAACGAAATTGTCGAACATGTCGGCTACCGTTTATTGAATCTTGCTGATGGCAACGTGGCGCAACAGGTCATTGACCGAAGCGTGCATAACTTCCGTGAATGGCTGCGGATACAGGCCCATCCACAACGTGCATATAGCCAGCACGCCAAGGATAAAGAATTCGCGACCATTGATATCCGTGAGTTCAGCGACATGATGGTTGGCCACATCGCCAAAAATCACCCGCTTGTACATCCACAAAGTATAGGCCGCACCAACAACCATCGAACTGGCGGCGGCAAACGCTACCCAGAAGTTGAATTTGACTGCCCCAAGAATAACCATGAATTCACCAACAAAGCCGGAAGTGGCAGGTAGTCCGGCGTTAGCCATGGAGAAGAGCATGAATAGTGCTGCAAACTTAGGCATGGTATTGACCACACCACCGTAATCTGCAATCTGTCGGCTATGAACGCGGTCATACATAACACCAATACAGAAGAACATGGCACCAGACACAAAACCATGTGAAAGCATCTGCACCAACGCACCTTCAATGCCCATTGCACTGAACATAAAGAAGCCCAAGGTAACAAAACCCATATGCGCAATCGATGAATAAGCAACCAACTTCTTCATGTCTTCCTGAACCAGCGCAACAAAACCAATATAAACCACAGCAATCAATGAAAGTGCTATCACCAAGCCGGACAATTCATGCGAAGCATCAGGAGCAATCGGCAGCGAAAAGCGGAGGAAACCGTAAGCACCCAGCTTCAGAGCGATCGCCGCGAGGACGATGGAACCACCAGTTGGTGCTTCAACGTGAGCATCGGGCAACCATGTATGAACCGGCCACATCGGAACCTTGACGGCAAATGCGATCAAAAAAGCAAGGAATAGCCAAATTTGCGCACCGAGAGCGATCGGCAGCTTATGCCACTCGAGAATCGAGAAGCTTCCACCTGACTGGATGAACAGATACATCAAGGCCAATAGGAAAAGTAGAGAACCAAACAATGTGTAAAGGAAGAACTTGAACGCTGCATACACACGGTTTGGACCACCCCACACACCGATGATCAGATACATCGGTATCAGAGAGGCTTCAAAGAAAACGTAGAACAAAATACCATCAAGGGAAGTGAAAATGCCATTCATCAGCCCCGACATAATCAGGAATGCAGCATTGTATTGAGCAACCTTCTGCTGAATGACTTCCCAGCCAGCTAGCACAACAATAATGGTAATGAAGCTGTTCAGGACCACGAAGAGCATTGAGATACCGTCAACACCCAAGTGATAATTGATATTGAAGCGCGGAATCCATGCCTTCAGCTCAACGAACTGCATGGCGCTCTGCGCTACATCAAACCCGGTCCATAAGGGGATGGCAACAATCAGACCGGCAATAGCGCCGGCAAGCGCCAGCATGCGTGCGAGTGGCGCATTCCGATCTGAGCCGGTAGCGAGCACTACCAGACCAGCAATGATCGGTGTCCAGATTACGAGGGAAATCAGCGGGTAATTCGACATTTTATTCCTTGCTCTTCTGCGAGCTATTCACGCTATGCGCGGTTAATCCACAAGGTCATCAGCACAAAGACGCCAATGATCATGGTGAAAGCGTAGTGATAGACGTAGCCGGTCTGGAAGAACCGGGTTACAGCGGCAAACCAGCCAACGAGCTTCGCGGAGCCATTAACCAAAACGCCATCGATGACAGCCACATCACCGCCCCGCCAGAACGCCTTACCTAGCACTCGAGCGCCCCCCGCGAAAACTACCTCGTTGAATTTATCAAAGTAGTACTTGTTTTCGAATAGCGTATTGATCGCTGAGAAACGGCGCTGAATGGCTGCCGGTATGTCTGGACGCTTCATGTAGAAGAACCAGGAAGTCACAACACCTGACAACGCAAGAATAAACGGCAAGGAAGTCAGCGAATGGACCCCCATCGCAACTGCACCATGGAAGTGCTCTGCCAAATGCTCCATGGCCGGGTGCGCATGATGATCAATAAAGATGACACCTTTGAAATAATCCCCGAAAACCATGGGCCCTATTGCTATAAAACCAATGGCGACAGAGGGAATGGCAAGTAACACCAAGGGTAGCCAGACCACCCAGGGTGTCTCATGGGGCTTTTGTCCGGGAGCCAAACCATGGTGATGATCGTGAGAAGTCTCTTCGTCATCGTGGTCACCATGATGATCATGATGAGCGTCATGAGCCCCCTTGCCAAAGCGCTCTTCGCCATGGAACACGAGGAAATACATACGGAACGAGTAGAAAGCGGTCACAAAAACACCTGCCATCACCGCAAAGTATGCAAATCCGGAACCAGGGATATGAGAGAGTGCGACAGCCTCAATGATCGAATCCTTGGAATAAAAGCCCGACAGAAATGGTGTACCGATAAGCGCCAGGGAACCAATCAGGGAAGTAATCCAAGTGATCGGCATGTATTTGCGCAATCCACCCATCTTCCGAATGTCCTGCTCGTGGTGCATGCCGATAATGACCGAACCTGCCGCCAGGAAGAGTAATGCCTTGAAGAAAGCATGGGTCATCAGGTGGAAGATCGCAACCGAGTAGGCCGACGCACCAAGCGCAACTGTCATGTAACCAAGCTGCGACAAAGTTGAATATGCAACCACGCGCTTGATATCGTTCTGAATGATGCCAAGGAAACCCATGAACAACGCAGTTATTGCGCCGATGACGATCACAAATGACAAAGCTGTGGTGGAAAGTTCGAACAGCGGTGACATCCGGGCGACCATGAAAATACCAGCTGTAACCATGGTTGCCGCGTGAATAAGTGCAGAGATCGGCGTCGGGCCCTCCATGGAATCCGGTAGCCAGACATGCAAAGGTACCTGAGCAGATTTACCCATCGCACCGATAAACAAACAGATACAGGTAACCGTCATCAGAGATACGGTCGCCCAGTCACGTCCAGCAAACAGGGAGATCGTATTGTTGGCTAAATCTGGAGCTTTTAGGAAGACGCTTGCGTAATCCAGAGTACCAAAGTGTGCTAGAACCAGACCAATGCCTAGGATAAATCCAAAATCTCCAACCCGATTTACGAGGAAAGCCTTCATATTGGCAAATATCGCGGTCGGACGTGTGTACCAGAAACCGATCAGCAAATAGGAAACCAATCCAACCGCTTCCCATCCAAAAAACAACTGCATGAAATTGTTGCTCATCACAAGCATCAACATCGAGAAAGTAAATAAGGAGATATAACTGAAGAAACGGTTGTAACCGGGATCTTCGTGCATGTAACCCACGGTGTAGATATGAACCATCAGTGAGACGAAAGTTACAACCAGCATCATGGTTGTTGTCAGGGTGTCGATCAAAAACCCAACTTCGAATCGGTAATCACCGCTGGTGAGCCAGGTATAAACAGTCCCGTTGTAGGTATTGCCTGCTTGCACATCATTGAAAATGAGAACGGAAGCAATAAAGGATATAGCAACACCGGCGATCGTTGCAGTGTGTGCCACCCAGCGCGGTATCACCCGACAGAAAAGACCTGCGACTATTGCTCCGACAAGCGGCGCCAACGGGACGAGCAGATAGAGTTTTTGCATTTCCATGATTAACCCTTAAGGCTGCCCAGATCATCCACATGGATGCTCTTCAGGTTGCGGAACAGAACAATGAGAATCGCTAAACCAATTGCTGATTCAGCCGCAGCTACCGTCAAGATAAAGAAAACGAAAATCTGTCCTGAGAGATCACCTAGATAGTGAGAAAACGCTACGAAATTCATGTTAACCGCAAGTAGCATTAATTCGATGGTCATCAATAAAACCAGCAGATTTTTCCGGTTAAGGAAGATGCCAACCACACTGATCGCAAAAAGAATTGCTCCCAGTATGAGGAAGTGAGAAAGAGTTAGATTAAGCATTAGGCCCCCGGGATTCAGTCTTTTTCAACCGGCATCTGCAGGACGCGAATACGATCTTTCGCTTTGACAAATACCTGCTGATTGGGGTTGGTGTACTTGGATTTCTTCGGACCACGATGGGTTAGCACAATTGCAGCAATCATGCCGACCAGAAGCACCAAGGAGGCGAGCTCAAACGGATAGACGAAGTCGGTGAACATCAACACACCGATACTCTTTGTATTTGAAACACCAGCGGGAACCAGAACCTCGGTAGCCGGCACCTGAAAATACTTGCTACCCAACACAAGGCCCATTTCCATGACCATCAAAATGCCGAGCATCGCCCCAAGCGGCAGATAATTCCAGAACCCCTCACGAATCCGGTCGATATTGATATCCAGCATCATGACCACAAACAGGAAGAGCACCATCACTGCGCCAACATAGACAAGAATGATTGCAATCGCCAGAAATTCAGCTTGCAACAAAGCCCAGATACCCCCGCAGGTAAAAAACGCAAGTATCAAATGCAGTGCTGCATGGACTGGATTACGCGCAGTAATCACGCGCAAGCTGGCGAAGATGAGAATCGCCGACAAAAAGAAAAAAACTAAAGTTTGAATATCCATCACTAGTACCTGTTAGCGGTAAGGTGCGTCGAGTTGACGGTCCAAGGCAATCTGTTCTTCATAACGATCACCATTGGCCAGCAACATCTGCTTGGTGTAGTACAGGTCGCCCCGCTTTTCACCGTGATATTCAAAGATGCGTGTTTCGACAACCGCATCCACAGGACAGGCTTCCTCACAGAAACCGCAGAATATGCACTTTGTCAGATCAATATCGTAACGGGTGGTACGGCGCGAACCGTCATCACGCGGTTCGGCTTCGATTGTAATGGCCAGCGCAGGACAGATGGCCTCACATAATTTGCAGGCGATACAACGCTCTTCACCATTGGGATAGCGGCGCAAAGCATGCAAACCACGAAAACGATAACTCTGCGGCGTCTTTTCCTCGGGATACTGAACAGTGATCTTGCGGGCAAAGAAATACTTACCCGTAACCGACATACCTTTCAGCAACTCCTTGAGGAGAAGGCTGTTGAAGATTTCCTTCATCGAACCCATTTTATTCTCCTCACTTCCAAATGGTGAGTGGGGACATCATCCAGACACCCACAACAACGAGCCATATCATACAAATCGGTATGAACACCTTCCAACCCAGACGCATCAATTGATCGTAACGATAGCGAGGGAACGTTGCTCTGAACCAGAGGAAGAGCAGCAAAATGAAAGACATCTTGGCAAATAGCCAGATAATTCCATCCGGCAGGAAACCGACAGGCGACAGCCAACCTCCCAGGAACATGATCGAGGTCAGAGCAGCTACCAAAATCATATTGGCATACTCAGCCAAGAAGAACAGAGCAAATGCCATCCCTGAGTATTCAATATGAAAACCCGCAACAATCTCTGACTCACCCTCGGCAACGTCAAACGGTGCGCGGTTCAATTCTGCTGTACCTGAAATCAGGTAAACAATGAACATTGGGAAAAGAGGTAACCAGTTCCAAGACAGGAAACCCATACCCCATTCAGCAAACCGCCCTTGATCTTGAGCATTTACGATTTCAACTAGATTCAAACTATTCGAAATCATCAGTACGCAAATCAGCGAAAACCCCATTGCGATTTCATACGACACCATCTGGGCAGCTGAACGCATGGCGCCGATGAAAGCGTATTTTGAATTTGAAGCCCAACCGGAAAGAATCACGCCATAAACACCAATTGAGGTAATCGCCATGATGTAGAGCAGACTGGCATCGATATTGGCGAGAACCAGCGTGTCCGTAAACGGGATGACCGCCCAAGCAGCAAGTGCGGGCGCAATTGCCAGCATAGGGGCAATAATAAAGATGCCCTTACTGGAACGACTCGGAATAATGATTTCCTTAAGCAGTAACTTCAGGCCGTCAGCAATTGGCTGAATCAGTCCCCAAGGCCCCACTCGGTTTGGTCCGATACGAACTTGCATGTACCCGATAACCTTGCGCTCAGCCAAAGTCAGATAAGCCACGCCAAGCATCAGTGGAGCAACGATCAGGATAATCTTGACCAAGGTCCAAACGAGAGGCCATGCCCCGCCAAAAACTCCAAGACCGAAATTCATTAGTGCGTCCATTTATGCACGCTCCACAGAAATCTGACCGAACATTTCGCCCAATGCAGCCGTACTCACATGGGCTGCGGCAACGCGGACGCAATCTGCTGGAACAGCATTGTCAATCTTTGCCAGCAATCGTGCCTCTCCAGCCCCCTGACGCACCACAAGCGCATCGCCAGACTTTAGGCCGAGCTTAGTGAGGGTCTTCTCTGCCATACGTGCTGCAGGCTGCACAGAATCAGCCGTTTGCTTCAATGCCGGGGCACGCCGAGCCATTGCATCGGCGAAATTAATCGGCACATCGGCAATACGCTGCAATCCATCGAATGGAGCAGTAGCGATGGAGATGGAGACGTCATTCAGCGCATTATCGAGTCCGGCGACAAACTCTGTACCTTTACCAATTACAGCATCTCGCACCGCTTCACTGGATTCATAGTCAAAACCATCCAAGTCCAGCACGTTACCGATAACTCGAAGAACCTTCCAAGCAGGCCGCGCCTCACCACGAGCTTTCACTACACCGTTAAAGCTCTGGACACGCCCTTCGATATTTACAAAGGTTCCCGCAGTTTCGGTAAATGGTGCGACAGGCAACATGACGTCAGCGTACTCAAGTGCGGGCTGATGTTTGAAAGCAGACATATAAACAACCAAGCCCGCCTGCTTCAAAGCTGCCAGCACCAGTTGCGGATTGGCACAATCAAGTTCCGGCTCAAGACCCAGTAACACGTAGGCTTTTCGGGGCTGTTCAAACATCTGACGGGCATTCGCACCTGAAGGGGATGCTCCAGCGACGTAACCACCAACAACATTACCTGATTCACCAAGGTACCCGAGCGTTCCATTGGTCAGGCGAGCCAATTCCTGTGCAAGCGCATGGAGTTGGGTTGCCTGATCCGACTGGGTCGCAACATTACCCAAAAATATTGCGCGCTTCTCGCCATCAACCAAACTTTGTGCAATTTTGCGGCTTGTTTCGCAGTTTCCAGCATCGTCAGTACCGGCTGGTGCTGGAACTCCCTTTATGTCAGCGGCTGCTTTGACGACTTCCGCCAATGCCTGCGCCATACCAGAGGGGGAAACAGTCTGATTTGCGTATAGGTCGATCAATTGATCTTCTGCAGTTACAGACAGAAGACTAACCTTGGTAAATTTTTTCGCCGCCTGACGCAAGCGCTGCGCAATCAACGGATGATCCTTGCGCAGGAATGAGCCTATAACCAAGGCACCGTCAAGGTCCGGAATCTCTGACAGTTTAATGCCTAACCAAGGTGCACCAGCTCGCTTGAAATCAGAACCAAAATCTCTTTGACGCGCACGAAAGTCAATGTTTCCACTACCCAACCCTTTCATCACCTTAGCAAGGAGATGAAGCTCTTCGAGAGTTGCCATCGGGCTGGCCAGAGCGGCAATCGAGTCACCACCATGCTCTCGGGCGACATCCTTTAATCCGTGTGCAACGTAATCAAGTGCGACATTCCAATTCACTTCACGCCACTCACCACCTTGTTTAACCATTGGTTTGGTGAGTCGTTCATCTGAATTTAATGACTGATAAGAAAAACGCTCCTTATCGGAAATCCAGCATTCATTTACCGCTTCATTCTCACGCGGAAGAACACGCATCACGTTATCGTGCTTAACCTGAATCACCAGATTGGCCCCGACTGAGTCATGAGGACTAATTGACTTGCGACGCTGCAATTCCCATGAGCGTGCGGTATAACGAAACGGCTTGGAGGTCAGGGCACCGACAGGGCAAAGGTCGATCATATTTCCTGACAACTCTGAGTCGACCGTACGACCAAGGAAGGTAGTAATTTCGGAATGCATGTTGCGATTAGCCATTCCAAGCTCCATGATTCCCGCAACCTCCTGCCCGAAGCGGACGCAACGAGTGCAATGGATACAGCGGCTCATTTCTTCCATGGAAATCAGCGGCCCCACATTTTTGTGGAAGACAACATGTTTTTCTTCGGTGTAGCGGCTTTTCATCGGGCCGTAACCAACCGACATATCTTGCAACTGGCACTCACCACCTTGGTCACAAATCGGACAATCAAGTGGATGATTAATTAGCAAAAACTCCATTACGCCTTTTTGCGCCTTGATCGCTAGATCAGAGTGGGTGAACACCTTCATTCCATTCGTGACTGGCGTAGCGCAGGCCGGCAATGGCTTTGGTGCCTTTTCCACCTGCACAAGACACATGCGGCAGTTCGCGGCGATCGATAACTTTTTGTGGTAGCAAAAATGCGGGATATAGACACCCACTTGCTGCGCGGCATCCATCACCGTGCTGCCATCGGGGACCTGTGCCGTCTTGCCGTCAATTTCGATTTCTAGCATGTCGCTACCTTGTTGCCCGTTCTTTTAGATCTATCGTTCGGAAGTTTCTTTTCAGGCCTGAACCTTGTGGAAACCGCTGCCCGCCCACTGAACATCCTTGGGCACGAGACAGGACTTGTGTTCAATGTGGTACTCGAATTCTTTGCCAAAATGCTTGAGAAAACTCTGTACAGGTAAGGCTGCTGCATCACCAAGTGCGCAAATGGTTCGGCCCATGATGTTGCCCAGCACGCCGTTCAGCAAATCGAGGTCCCCGGGCTTACCCAGACCATTCTCAATTCGGTGAACCACCTTATACATCCAGGCAGTACCTTCACGACAAGGCGTACATTGACCGCACGACTCTTCATAATAGAAGAACGAAAGGCGCTCCAACGCCTTGACCATGCACACAGTTTCGTCCATAACGATAACTGCACCGGAACCCAGCATCGACCCTGCCTTGCTGATTCCGTCATAATCCATGGTGGTATCCATCATGACATCACCCGGTATGACCGGTGCAGAAGAACCACCGGGAATCACCGCCTTAATTTTGCGACCACCACGCATCCCGCCGCACATTTCTAGCAACGTAGAAAATGGGGTACCCAACGGAATTTCATAATTTCCAGGACGGTTTACATGCCCAGAAACAGAGAACAGCTTGGTACCGCCGTTATTTGGCTTGCCCAAATTTAGAAACTCTTCTCCACCCATCCGCAAAATAAACGGAATTGCAGCAAAGGTCTCTGTATTATTGATTGTCGTTGGCTTTCCATATAAACCAAACGACGCAGGAAATGGTGGCTTGAATCTCGGCTGGCCCTTTTTGCCTTCAATCGACTCCAACAATGAAGTTTCTTCGCCACAGATATAAGCGCCGTAGCCATGATGGGCAAACAACTCGAAGTTGAACCCTGAACCCAGAATATTCTGCCCGATAAAACCAGCTGCACGCGCCTGATCAAGAGCTACTTCAAAGCGTTGGTAAATTTCCCAAATTTCACCGTGCACATAATTGTATCCACGATTGGCACCCATCGCGTAAGCAGCGATAGCCATTCCTTCAATAACCGCATGCGGGTTGTAGCGCATAATATCGCGGTCTTTGAAAGTCCCCGGTTCCCCTTCATCCGTGTTGCAGACTACATATTTATCGCCTGGAAAGGAGCGTGGCATGAACGACCACTTCAAACCAGTCGGAAAACCAGCACCACCGCGACCACGAAGTACAGATTTCTTTACTTCACCAATAACCTCTTCCTGCGTAATCTTGTTCTCAAGAATACGGCGCAACTGTACGTATCCACCACGCGCAACATAGTCGTTTAGAGACCAAGCATTATCGCCATCAAGCCCCTCCATCAGGAGACCGTTGATCGAACCAAGCATTGCCATTATTGACAATCCTCCAACAACTTGTCGATTTGCTCCGGATGCATATGGCTGCACATAGAACGGTTATTTACGATCATTACCGGTGCATCTCCGCAGGCGCCCATACACTCCCCCTCTTTCAGGGTGTATTTGCCGTCTGCTGTAGTCTCACCGTAGCCAACGCCAAGTTTTTTCTGGAGATAATCACCCGCATGGTAACCACCAGAAAGCGCGCATGGCAAATTGGTACAGACAGTGATCTTGTACCTTCCGATCGGCTTGAGATCATACATGTTGTAAAACGTTGCAACCTCGAACGCAGCCATCGGGGACATATCAAGATACAAGGCTACAGCCTCGATAGCCTCCGGTGGCAACCACCCCTTTTCTTCCTGGGCATGGGCGAGACAGGCCATAACAGCAGACTGTTTCTGATCAGCTGGGTACTTTGTTACTTCCCGAGCGAATTTCTGTAGGGTTTCAGCGGAAAACATCAGCGGTCGATCTCGCCAAAAACAATATCTTGGGAACCGATAATCGTAACGACGTCGGCAATCATGTGGCCACGGGACATTTCATCCATGCCAGCTAGGTGAACATATCCGGGAGCCCGAATCTTCATGCGGTAAGGCTTGTTGGCACCGTCGGAAATAAAGTAGATACCGAACTCACCCTTGGGGTGCTCAACCGCAGAATAAGCCTCACCAGGCGGCACATGAATCCCTTCTGTGAAGAGCTTGAAATGATGAATCAACTCTTCCATATTGGTCTTCATGTTTTCACGGGCAGGCGGTGCAACTTTATGATTTTCAGTAATCACCGGCCCAGGATTCTTACGCAACCAAGCGATACACTGCTTGATGATTTTGTTCGACTGCAGCATCTCTTCCATGCGAACAAGATAGCGATCATAGCTATCGCCGTTAACGCCAACCGGGACATCAAAATCAACTTTGTCGTAAGCTGCGTAAGGCTGCTTCTTGCGAAGATCCCATGCAAACCCGGAACCACGCAACATTGCACCAGTGAATCCCATTTGTAGCGCACGCTCGGGTGTTACCACGCCCACATTAACCAGACGCTGCTTCCAGATACGATTATCTGTAAGCAAAGTGTGATATTCACTGTGATAGGTTGGAAAACGATTGGTAAAGTCTTCAAGAAAGTCAAGCAGTGAGCCGCTACGATTTTCATTAAGTTCTTTAGCTTTTTTTCCACTCGTCCAAGTTGACTCCTCATACTGCGGCATACGATCCGGCAAATCACGATACACGCCACCCGGACGATAATACGCAGCATGCAAACGCGCCCCAGAAACAGCCTCATAAGCATCCATAAGATCTTCACGTTCCCGGAACGTATACAAGGCCATCGTCATCGCCCCGACGTCCAGAGCGTGACAACCAATCCACAAAAGATGATTGAGGATACGGGTAATCTCGTCAAACATGGTTCTGATGTACTTACCACGCTCAGGCACTTCTACACCCAGCAACTTCTCGGTAGCCAAACAGTAGGCATGCTCGTTGCACATCATGGAGACGTAATCCAGACGATCCATGTATGGAACCGATTGAACCCAAGTACGCGTCTCCGCAAGCTTTTCAGTCGCACGATGCAGTAAACCAATATGCGGGTCCGCACGCTGGACCACCTCACCATCTAGCTCAAGCACCAGACGCAACACACCATGAGCAGCCGGGTGCTGAGGACCAAAGTTAAGTGTGAAATTTCTAATATCAGCCATGTGCTGGATCCCCGTAGGTATCTTCGCGCACGATGCGCGGGGTGTTTTCGCGTGGCTCAATCGTTACCGGCTGATAAATAACACGCCCCTGATCCGGATCGTAGCGCATCTCAACATAGCCCGAAATCGGAAAATCCTTGCGGAATGGATGCCCGATAAACCCGTAATCAGTCAATATGCGGCGCAAGTCTTCATGCCCAACGAATGCAATACCAAACAAATCGAATGCCTCGCGCTCAAACCAGTTAACACTTGCCCACACATCAGTTATGGAGTCGACAGCAGGAAAATCATCATCTTCGGCAAATACGCGGACACGAAGCCGCCAGTTATTCGAAATAGACAGAAGATGAGTAACAACAGCAAAGCGCGCGCCCTTCCACACACCATCTCCATAAGCTGAGTAATCAACCCCACAGAGATCTGTCAATTCTTCAAAGCCAAACTCAGGCAGATCACGAAGAGACCGCATCATGGAAAGATAGTCTTTGGCAGCAACCTCCAAAGTCACCTCACCCAGCACAGTCTTCAGCGACAACAATTGATTGCCGAACTGATCCTGCAGTTTTTGGCTAAGCGCTTCCAGCTTGGCAGACATATTCAATCAGCCCCTGCAATTAACGAGCAATGGTATTGGTGCGGCGAATCTTGTTTTGCAACTGGATAATGCCGTACAACAAAGCTTCCGCCGTAGGCGGACAACCCGGCACATAAATATCCACTGGCACGATTCGATCACAACCACGAACAACGGAGTATGAGTAGTGATAATAGCCACCACCGTTGGCACAAGAACCCATGGAGATAACCCAGCGCGGCTCCGCCATCTGGTCATAGACCTTGCGCAAGGCGGGCGCCATTTTATTGGTCAAAGTCCCCGCGACAATCATCACATCGGACTGGCGGGGACTACCGCGAAAAACAACACCAAAACGGTCAAGGTCATAACGCGAACAACCAGCATGGATCATCTCAACAGCACAACACGCAAGGCCAAAGGTCATAGGCCACATCGAGCCGGTACGCATGTAGTTAATAAGCTTGTCAGCTGTAGTGGTGACAAAGCCTTCTTGCAGGACGCCCTCAATACCCATAACCGGACCTCATTCCCACTCTAGCGCGCCCTTGGCCCAGGCATAAACATAACCCACGACAAGAACAAAAACAAACACCAACATCTCGACGAAACCAAACAGCTTTATCGAATCCGTTGCCACAATATCTTTAAAAATTGCAGCCCAAGGGAACAAGAAAGCGATTTCCAAGTCAAACAAAATGAAAAGAATGGCAATCAAGTAATAGCGCACATCAAATTTCATGCGCGCATCTTCAAATGCCTCGAAGCCACACTCGTAAGGAGAGAGCTTCTCTGGGTCCGGGCGATTAGGCGCCAGCAAAAAACCCATTGCAATTGGCAGGACACCTATGGCGACCCCCACCAAGACGAACATCAAAATTGGAAAGTAGTTTTCCATGACTCGCCGCCAAATTTTAGTTTCTTATCAGAACCAGCGATCAATGACCGCTGCCCGCTTTTTTGGTGCCGACGGCGAGACTCGAACTCGCACAGCTTGCGCCACTACCCCCTCAAGATAGCGTGTCTACCAATTTCACCACGTCGGCACTAGTTTTTAATCCAATCAGCGAGGAATATGCTAACCAGACTTTCTTGCGTTTACTTCGGTATTTCTCTCGCCTTGGAGCCTTGATCACCCACTGCCAAAGAAGCGTCTGGAGCGGAAGATGTAGCTGGCGTAACAGTTTGCGATTGTATCGCGTCCTGCATCACACTGCCAGTCGTTTTTGGCTTATTCGAAGCAACATACGCCAACGACAAGCTGGTTATGAAAAAAACAGCAGCAAGACCACCAGTCATGCGACTCAGAAAATTAGCAGACCCAGAAGAGCCAAATAGACTACCTGACGCTCCGCTACCAAACGCCGCCCCCATATCAGCACCCTTACCATGCTGCATTAACACAAGACCAATAATAACCAGCGCCACAAGAATATGGACTGTGAGAAGCAGAGAGAAAAACCAGTTCATCATTACCGCCTATTAACCCGCCGCCTGGCAAATAGCCAGAAAGTCGTCAGCAACCAGCGCAGCACCACCGACCAACCCACCATCGATATCAATCTGCGCAAACAATTCCTTCGCATTCTGCGGCTTGACACTACCACCGTACAAAATACGTAACCCACTTGCCACCCTGCCATCTCGCATCGCCACCTGCGCCCGAATTTTCTCATGAACCTCCTGGGCCTGAGCAGGGGATGCAGTAAGACCCGTGCCAATAGCCCACACCGGCTCATAAGCAAGAACAGCGTTCTCAAGCACAGAAACACCCAGCAAATTCAACACAGCCTCTAATTGCCTTGAGACAACCTCAACCGTCACTCCCGACTGCCGCTCAAGCAAAGTTTCACCAAGACACAGTACAGGAATCAAGCCATTTGCCTGTGCAACAGCGAACTTTGCCGCGACCACCACATCACTTTCGCCGTAGATCGCACGACGCTCAGAATGCCCAACCAAGACGTAGCGACAACCAAATTCCAAGAGCATCGGCGCAGACACCTCGCCAGTATAAGCCCCAGAAATGTGTTCACTGAGATTCTGAGCCCCAAGTAAAACACTAGAACCACCAACCAGAGATTGCACCTGCCCCAAGTACGGAAATGGTACACAAACCACCACTTCGCAGTCTAAGCTGTTCACACCAAGCACCAAGCGATTGAGCAGCGCGGCATTTTTCTGGAAATTGCCATGCATCTTCCAGTTACCAGCAACAAGCTTTCTACGCATATATGGTGCAATCAAGGTAGGAAAAAACCCGGTGATTATATCGATGACACCACACAACGGTCAAGAAAGAGCGGAAGGCAAGCTTATTGCGATGCTTCACGTACCACCTTTGCGAGTTCTTCGGCCGCTGAAAAAACTTCCGACTCCGACTCACCCTCCACCATGACGCGCAACAAGGGCTCAGTGCCAGAAGCTCGCAACAAAACTCGGCCGCGACCTGCCATTTTTTCTTCCGTAGCCCGCAGAGCGGACTGTATGCCTGGATCATCCTTCCAAGGAAAACCTTTTGCCATTGCAACATTAATCAGCTTCTGTGGATACAAAAGCAATCCTGAAAGCAAGTCTTTCAAGGTTCCGCCTGCTTCGCGCAAGGCTGCCAGCACCTGGAGTGCGGCAACCACACCGTCACCGGTGGTATGCCTATCCAGCGCAAGAATATGGCCAGAGTTCTCACCACCATACAACCACCTCTTGTCATGCAGCATCTCGACCACATATCTGTCGCCTACAGCCGCACGAGCGAACGGGATATTTTCTCGCTTCAGGGCATGCTCCAACGCCAAGTTGGTCATCAACGTTCCAACCACCCCGGCCACGATGCCGTGCTTGGCGCGATTGAGAACCATCGCATAAAGCAACTGATCGCCATCATAGAGCGTTCCTTCGGCATCAACCATTTGAATCCGGTCTGCATCACCATCAAGCGCCAAACCAAGATCAGCGCGATGTGCCAGAACTGCTTCACATAGAGCCCTAGGTGAAGTAGCACCGAACCCATCATTGATATTAGTGCCATTTGGCTGTGCACCTATGGTGACGATTTCGGCACCTAGTTCGTGAAAGACGTTGGGGGCAGTGTGATAGGCAGCACCGTGGGCACAATCAACAACGATTTTCAGACCACGCAAATCAAGATCGTTAGGAAAAGTGCTCTTGCAGAACTCAATGTACCTTCCACGCGCATCCTCGATACGTTTGGCACGACCGAGTTCAGCTGGTGGTACACAGATCATCGGTAGATCAATAGCATCTTCGATAGCCCGTTCAACCTCATCTGGCAACTTGGTACCCTGGGCCGAAAAAAACTTGATGCCGTTGTCGTAATATGGATTGTGTGAGGCTGAAATAACGATACCGGCCTGCAAGCGCAATGCGCGGGTCAAATACGCCACCGCCGGTGTAGGAATTGGCCCAACCAAACAGGAATCAACGCCTGCCGCAGCAAAACCCGCCTCAAGCGCTGACTCGAGCATATAACCAGAAAGCCTTGTGTCCTTGCCGATCAGCACCGAGGGGCGCTCCCCAGCAGGCATTTCGACTTTTTCAAGTAAAACCTTTCCTGCTGCATAACCCAGGCGCATGACGAAATCCGGAGTAATCGGAGACTGGCCAACACGACCACGAATGCCATCAGTTCCAAAATATTTTCTGCTCATTATTCTCTCCCTTATTTAAACGCAGCCAGCACCGCGAGTGCATCGCGGGTTGCGCCCACATCATGCACACGTAATATCTTTGCACCCTTTTGTACTGCCAGCATTGCCGCAGCAATGCTCGCCGGCATTCTGTCGCCAATTGCACGACCTGTAATTCCACCGAGCAAGGACTTTCGTGAGACTCCAACTAGCCAGGGTAAGTCATTGACATTCATTGCGGTCAACGCCCGAAACAGCTCGAAATTGTGCTCCATAGATTTGCCGAAACCAAACCCCGGATCCAGCAAAAGACGGTCGATAGCTATTCCTGCCTCCATGCACGCAGCCACACGACCAGCGAGAAACTCCTGCACCTCAGCCACGACATTCCCATAACTAGGTGCCTGCTGCATAGTACCCGGTGCCCCTTGCATGTGCATGATACAGATGCCGCAATTACGCTCAGCAAGGACACTAATTGCCTGCGGGTGAGTTAAGCCGCCGATGTCATTGATCATAGCAGCCCCCTCATCCAGTGCCATCGTCATCACCGAAGGTTTGTAGGTATCCACCGAGATCGGCACACCCCAACGAGCAATTTCACGCAACACCGGACGGAGGCGGCGCATCTCCTCTTCTTCCGAGACCGGCAAGGCCCCCGGGCGTGAAGACTCTGCACCGACATCAAGAATATCTGCACCCTCATCCAGTTGCTGTCGCGCATGCTCTATCGCCAAGTGCGAATTTGCACCACAGCCATCACCGGAAAACGAGTCTGGCGTCAGATTGACAATTCCCATGAGCAAGGGATGCTCAAGGGATAGCGAATAAGGACCGCAGAAAAAAATAGACATGCTAGAAAAAGAAAAGCCGGGAGAACACTCCCGGCATATTGAAAATTCAGAATATCAGGCTGGAGCTGTAGCGCTTGGCTCAGCACCTGGGGTATCGGCAGGTGGCGCCGAATGCACTGTTGACTGGAGCGGCTTTGGCGGCCTTGGCGCCTTACTGGCCATGATGTCATCAATCTGATCAGAGTCCAGCGTTTCCCACTCAAGCAACGCCTGGGTCATTGCTTCAACCTTGTCCCTATGCTCCTCAAGCAACTGACGAGCAAGCGCATATTGCTGATCAATAATGCGACGGATTTCCTGATCAACTTTCTGCATCGTAGCTTCGGAAACATTTTTGTGCTGTGTCACCGAGCGACCAAGGAAAACCTCTCCTTCGTTTTCACCATAAACCATGACCCCCATATCTGACATCCCATAACGGGTGACCATATCACGAGCCATTGCTGTAGCACGCTCGAAGTCGTTGGAAGCACCAGTTGTCATTTGATTCATGAACAACTCTTCAGCAATGCGCCCGCCAAAGAGAACTGCAATACGGCTCATCAAGTACTGTCGATCGTAAGCGTAACGATCTTCGACCGGTAGCTGCATGGTCAAACCAAGAGCGCGACCACGTGGAATGATGGTGACCTTGTGTACCGGATCAGATTTCGGCACCAGTTTGGCGACTACAGCATGGCCCGACTCGTGATAAGCCGTATTGCGCTTTTCCTCCTCGCTCATGACCATACTACGACGCTCAGCGCCCATCATGATCTTGTCCTTGGCTTTCTCGAAGTCATCCATATCGACGAGGCGCTTACTCCCGCGTGCCGCGAAAAGTGCAGCCTCATTGACCAGATTCGCCAAGTCAGCACCTGAAAACCCAGGGGTACCACGAGCAATCACATCAGGTTTCACGTCGCCAGAGATTGGCACCTTACGCATGTGCACCTTGAGAATTTCTTCGCGGCCGCGAATATCAGGCAACGGCACCACAACCTGACGGTCGAAGCGACCCGGACGCAACAAAGCGGGATCGAGAATATCCGGGCGATTAGTGGCTGCGATGACGATAACACCTGTATGGCCTTCAAAACCATCCATCTCAACCAGCAACTGATTCAGCGTCTGTTCACGCTCATCATTACCACCACCGAGACCAGCGCCACGATGCCGACCGACGGCATCGATTTCATCGATAAAAATAATGCACGGCGCGTGCTTCTTGGCATTCTCGAACATATCACGAACACGGGCGGCACCAACACCGACGAACATTTCGACGAAATCGGAACCGGAAATACTGAAAAACGGCACCTTGGCCTCGCCAGCGATGGCTTTGGCCAGTAGCGTCTTGCCAGTACCCGGGTTGCCAACCATCAGCACCCCTTTCGGGATGCGGCCGCCGAGTTTCTGAAATTTGGAAGGATCACGCAGGAAATCGACAATCTCCTGTACCTCTTCCTTCGCTTCGTCGCAACCTGCAACATCGACAAAGGTAATCACATTGGTCGACTCGTCCATCATGCGAGCCTTGGACTTACCGAAGGAGAAAGCGCCGCCCTTGCCGCCGCCCTGCATCTGGCGCATAAAAAAGACCCAGACACCGATCAGCAGAAGCATCGGGAACCAGCTGACGAACAGGTTCATCAGGAAGGAAGGCTCTTCTTCCGGCTTGGCCTCAATCTTGACGCCGCTCTTCAACAAATCAGAAACCAGCCACAGATCGGGCGGCGCATATGACGTAATGCGTTTCCCCTCAGTGGTCGTCGCCTTGAGCGTACGGCCTTCCATAACCACTTTGCTGATACGCCCCTGATTCACTTCTTCAATGAATTGAGAGTACTCGACAGAACCTTGGGCGACCTGACGGGTGTTGAACTGATTAAAAACCGTCATCAGTACCAGACCAATGACTAACCAGATTGCGAGGTTTTTGAACATGTTGTTCAAGCTTGCTCTCCTTCGACGGCATCGAGCGAAAAAAATATCATTTTATACGTAACTTCAACGCAATACACGACCGAGCAAATAAAGCTCGGCACTACGATCACGAGAAGCATCTGGTTTTCGTACAACGACTGTCTTGAAAGTCTCCCGCATCGCGCGGAGAAAACTTTCGTAATCGGTGCCTTGAAAGACTTTGACCAGAAAAGCGCCATCCGGTTTCAAATGAACTCGGGAAAACTCCAAGCCCAGTTCTGCTAGGTACATGATTCGCGCCTGATCAACCAATGGTACACCTGACATATTGGGGGCCATATCAGACATTACAAGCCCGACTTTACGATTCTCGAGCTTTTCTTCGAGTTGCTTGAGGACATCATCTTCGCGAAAGTCGCCCTGAATAAAATCCACGTTATGGAGTGGGTCCATCTCTATCAGGTCAAGCGCTATGACCATTCCACCACCGTCGCCAACCCGCTTGGCGGCGACTTGTGACCAGCCACCGGGCGTCGCGCCAAGGTCAACAACCACCTCGCCACGCGTGAGCAATTTGTCCTTATCATCAATTTCCATTAATTTGAAGGCGGCACGCGAACGCCAGCCTTCTTTTCTGGCTAGCTGTACATAAGTGTCGTTTACATGCTCGCGCATCCAAGCTTTGCTGGTTCTGGTTCTTTTCATTCGGTAAAATGCCGCTTTTGAAAGGTTTACTATGCTGCCATTATCAACTAACGAGCGCCGCGACCTGCGTGCCCGCGCCCACTCCCTAGACCCGGTTGTCTCGATCTCCGAGAACGGTCTCACCGAGGGGGTTCTCAGGGAGATTGAAACCAATCTCAAAGCTCACGAATTGATAAAAATTCGTGTTTATGGCGACAGCCGTGAAAACCGTATCGCCTATCTGGAACAAATTTGTACAGCACTAGATGCTGCCGCCGTACAGCATATCGGCAAGCTGCTTGTTGTTTTCCGTCCTGGAATTGCTGATCTGGCTACGGTCAACGCGCAAAAAGCACTGAAAAATCGCCGCTCTACTGCAACACCACGCAAAACAAAGCGTGCACTTCAAGGCTGATTACTTCAGCCCACGATTGCTCCAGACAACTAGCCATAGCCCCAGCATACTCTGCATCAAGTAGAGTATGCTGGATATTCCATGCCTAGTCGCGAAGCGGTCGCGCAATACGCTTTCCATCACCTCTCGCGGCAGTGCATCAGATTTTAACTGCGCCATCAGTGGTTGAATGCCGAACTGCGAGACAACTGACATCAGCAGCATCAAAACGACCAGCCAAAACACCGAGCATTTCAGGAAGCGGCCTCCCCAACGGGAAAGCAAAAATATCAGCAGATAAGCTGCACTCCCTATTCCGACCCAACCAATAATCGCAAACAGCTTGCCGGCAACCATGCCAGCAATTTGTCGATCACCCAGATGAATAAAGAGAACCGGCGCAGCAATGTAGCCAATCGCCCAGAGTCCACCAACCCAAATGGTAATGGCAATGAGATAGAGCGCCTCTGAGACTTTACGCATGAGTACGTTTATTCGTAACGAACATCCAGAATTTCAAACTCGCGAATACCACCCGGCGCCTGGACCTGTGCGACATCGCCAGCATATTTACCAATCAGGGCACGTGCCATTGGGGACGCCAAAGAGAGTTTCCCCTGCTTGATATCCGCCTCATCCTCCCCAACAATCTGGTATGTCACCGCCGTACCGGTATCCTGATCTTCAAGATCAATCGTGGCACCAAAAACGCAGCGACCATCGGCATCAAGTAATTTCGGATCAATGATCTGAGCATTGGACAGCTTGCCCTCGACTTCCTGAATACGCCCTTCGATGAATCCTTGTCTTTCCTTGGCCGCATCGTATTCGGCATTTTCGGAGAGATCACCATGGGCACGCGCTTCGGCAATCGCACCGATGACCCAAGGGCGCTCCACCGTTTTTAAATGATGCAGTTCTATACGCAGTTTTTCAGCACCAAACACCGTCAATGGGACTTTACTCATATTCATTCCAGCAAAAGCAAAACCGCCGGCGCCCGAACGGGCTACCCGGCGGTTTCTGGGTTGTCTTAATGTAGCTGTTTGTGCAATGCCTGTATCGGATAGACGACAAGCTCACCGCGATTACGGATTCCCTCAGCCGCCGCTTCAGCGCCCCAGATCGTCGTATACATGGTGACACGAGCCTGGAGGCCTGAAGTACGAATGGAGCGCGAATCATTGATCGCCAAGCGCTTTTCTTCGACCGTATTAATGATCAAGGAAATTTCGTTGTTCTTGATCATATCAACAATATGCGGCCGCCCTTCGGTTACCTTGTTGGCCAACTGCACCGGCAGGCCAGCTGCCTCGATACCGTGTGCCGTACCTCTCGTGGCCACCAACTGGAACCCAGCCTCGTGCAAATGACGTGCTATCTCGATCGCCTTGGGCTTGTCACTATCCTTCACCGACAGGAAAACCTTGCCGGACTTGGGTAGCTTGACGCTCGCTGCAAGCTGCGATTTGATAAAAGCTTCCGCAAAAGTGATGCCAACCCCCATGACTTCCCCGGTCGACTTCATTTCCGGCCCCAAAATCGTATCAACCCCCGGGAATTTTACAAAGGGGAATACGGCTTCCTTGACCGAGAAATACGGCGGAATGACTTCCTTCGTAACCCCCTGATCCTTCAGACTACGTCCCGCCATGCAGCGTGCTGCAATCTTGGCCAACTGCAGACCTGTTGCTTTTGAGACAAAAGGCACAGTACGCGAAGCTCGCGGATTCACTTCCAGCACGTACACTTCCTCGTCCTTAATGGCGAACTGTACGTTCATCAGGCCACAGACGTTGAGCGCCTTGGCCATCAGTTTGGTCTGGCGGCGTAGTTCATCCTGCACTGCTACGCTTAGCGAGTACGGCGGTAACGAACAAGCCGAGTCGCCTGAATGCACTCCAGCCTGTTCAATATGCTCCATAACACCACCGATGATGACCTCGTCACCATCAGACAGCGCATCGACGTCCACCTCACAGGCATCATTCAGGAAACGGTCAAGCAGCACTGGCGAATCGTGGGAAACCTTGACGGCTTCGCGCATGTAGCGCTCCAGATCCTTCTGCTCATGGACGATTTCCATGGCCCGGCCACCGAGCACGTAGGATGGGCGGACAACCAGCGGATAACCGATTTCCTGTGCTAAACGTAGCGCATCTTCTTCTGTGCGCGCCGTTCTGTTGGGCGGCTGCTTCAGGCCGATATCATGCAGCAATTTCTGGAAACGTTCGCGATCTTCGGCAATATCGATTGATTCCGGTGTTGTCCCGATGATCGGGACACCGTTGGCTTCGAGGGCCAGTGCGAGCTTCAGCGGGGTCTGACCACCATACTGGACGATGACCCCTACCGGCTTTTCGATGGCGACGATCTCCAGAACATCCTCCAGCGTCAGTGGCTCGAAGTACAGGCGATCGGAAGTGTCGTAGTCTGTGGATACGGTTTCCGGATTGCAGTTCACCATGATGGTTTCGTAACCATCTTCGCGCATCGCCATCGCGGCATGTACGCAGCAGTAGTCGAATTCAATACCCTGGCCGATACGGTTCGGACCGCCGCCGAGGACCATGATCTTCTTCTTGTCGGTTGGCATCGCCTCGCATTCGTCCTCGTAGGTCGAATACATGTAGGCGGTACCGGTGGAAAACTCCCCTGCGCAGGTATCAACACGTTTATAGACCGGGCGAACGCCCAGTGCATGACGCTGCATACGAACTGCCGTCTCGGTCGTCTTGGTCAAATGCGCCAGGCGACGATCGGCAAACCCCTTACGCTTGAGATAGCGCAACTCTTCTGCGGTCAACGTCAAGAAATCGCGTTTTTCTATTTCCAACTCAAGATCAACCAACTCCTTGATCTGCACCAGGAACCACGGATCAATCTTGGTCAGGTCAAAAACCTTCTCGACCGACATGCCGACGCCAAAAGCATCAGCAACGTACCAAAGCCTATCCGGCGTCGGACGAGCCAATTGCTCGTCGATGGTTTCCGGATCGACCGTCTTCAGATTGAAGCCATCGACGCCGACCTCTAGTCCACGCAATGCTTTTTGCAGCGACTCCTGGAAGGTACGGCCAATAGCCATCACCTCACCGACCGACTTCATCTGAGTGGTCAGCGTGTTATCAGCTTGAGGGAATTTCTCGAAAGCAAAACGCGGCACTTTGGTAACGACATAGTCGATGGAAGGCTCAAACGAGGCTGGTGTCTTGCCACCCGTAATGTCGTTGGCCAACTCATCAAGTGTGTAGCCGATGGCGAGCTTGGCAGCAATCTTGGCGATCGGGAAACCGGTAGCCTTCGAGGCCAGCGCCGATGAACGCGAGACGCGCGGATTCATTTCGATGACGATCATCCGGCCATCAACCGGGTTGATCGAGAACTGCACGTTTGAACCACCAGTATCGACGCCGATTTCGCGCAACACGGCGATCGAAGCGTTACGCAGGATCTGGTATTCCTTGTCAGTCAGCGTCTGGGCCGGCGCAACCGTGATCGAGTCACCGGTATGGACACCCATCGGGTCAAGGTTCTCAATCGAGCAAACGATGATGCAGTTATCCGCCTTGTCGCGGACCACTTCCATCTCATATTCCTTCCAGCCGAGCATGGATTCTTCAATCAACAGCTCGTTGGTTGGCGAGGCTTCAAGACCACGCTTACAGATGGTCTCGAACTCCTCCATGTTGTAGGCAATACCGCCACCCGAGCCACCCAGCGTGAAGGATGGGCGAATGATGGTCGGGAAGCCAATGGCAGCCTGCACCTGATACGCCTCTTCCATGCTGTGCGCGGTAGCCGAGCGAGCAGAACCGAGCCCGATCTTGGTCATTGCGTCCTTGAACTTCTGGCGATCCTCAGCCTTGTCGATCGCCTCCTTGGAGGCGCCGATCAGTTCAACCTTGAATTTTTCCAGCACGCCTTCACGGTCGAGATCGAGCGCACAGTTGAGCGCGGTCTGGCCACCCATGGTCGGCAGCAGCGCGTCCGGACGCTCTTTCTCGATGATCTTGGCAACGACCTGCCAGGTGATCGGCTCGATGTAGGTCACATCGGCCATTTCAGGATCGGTCATGATGGTCGCTGGATTGGAGTTCACCAGAATGACCTTGTAACCCTCTTCGCGCAGCGCCTTGCAGGCCTGCGCTCCGGAGTAGTCAAATTCGCAAGCCTGACCGATGATGATCGGGCCAGCGCCAATAATCAAAACACTTTTTATGTCTGTACGTTTCGGCATTTCTTTACTCTCTACTCTCGCCTTATTGCGCGCTGTTCAGTGCTGCGACGCCACGCGTCATGGTGTCGAGGAAGCGGTCAAACAGGTATGCCACATCGTGGGGACCCGGGCTGGCTTCCGGATGACCCTGGAAGGAAAAAGCAGGAACATCCGTGCGGGCAATGCCTTGCAGGGAACCATCGAACAGCGACACATGGGTGGCGCGCAGGTTTTTCGGCAACGAATCACCGTCGACCGCAAAACCGTGATTCTGGCTGGTAATCAACACCTGGCCGGTGTCCATGTCCTTGACCGGATGATTGGCACCGTGGTGACCAAACTTCATCTTCAGCGTCTTGGCGCCGGAAGCGAGGGCTAGCAACTGATGGCCGAGGCAGATGCCGAAAGTCGGGATACCACGATCAAGGAATTCACGAATGGCAGCAATGGCGTAATCACATGGCTCAGGATCACCGGGGCCGTTGGACAGGAAAACGCCATCCGGCTTCATGGCCAACACATCGGCAGCCGATGTCTGGGCTGGCACGACGGTCAACTTAACGCCACGCTCAGCCAACATGCGCAAAATATTGCGCTTGACGCCAAAGTCGTAGGCAACCACATGGAAACGCGGCGTCGGGCCTTGTTCGTAACCCTTGAGCGTCCACTCACTCTCAGTCCAGGAATAACCTGTCTTGGTGGAAACCACCTTGGCCAGATCCATCCCACTCAGACCAGGGAAGGACTGCGCAACAGCCAATGCTTTGGCTTCGTCAATTTCACCGGCCATGATGCAACCAGCTTGCGCCCCCTTGTCGCGCAAAATACGCGTCAGCTTGCGGGTATCAATACCAGCAATCGCTGTGATGGCATGTTTTTTCAGATAGGACGACAGATCTTCCTGGCTACGCCAATTGGAGGCAACCAGAGGCAGGTCACGAATAACCAAACCGGCTGCGTAATTGGCATCAGATTCAAAGTCTTCAGCATTGCAACCGGTGTTGCCGATATGCGGATAAGTAAGCGTAACAATCTGGCGACAATAGGACGGATCGGTCAGGATTTCCTGGTAACCGGACATGGCAGTATTGAAAACCACCTCTCCGCTAGTGATACCATCGGCGCCGATGGATTGGCCCTTGAAAACCGTTCCGTCGGCGAGGGCGAGAATGGCGGGTGTAAATGAGGGCAGCAACGACACGACCGACTCTCCTAGAATTTCTAATTATTGATGTGCCAAGCGGGAAGGCTTGCGCCTCCCCGCTTGTGCTTTTTAACCTTGTTATTTTAGCCGAAAATGGCTCAATCAGGCAAACTCAGAGAACAACCCGCGCACTGACAAAGCGCTCCAACTCGGGATGAATAAGGTCCATTTCCGCCTCAAGCCGGGCCAATAGCTGAGAACAGCGCACCCAATCGACACTTTCAACAACCATTGCGGAATTTTCCAGATCCACGGCACAGTGCCTTGCCAGATCCGCATGGAACATTGCCAGAAGACTTTTCAAGGTATGCGCGTGCAGGCGCAAGTCATGAATATCGCTACGCTCAACGGCACTACGCACCCGACTCAGATGCTCATCCCACTCGGCCAGAAACATGCTGGCCATTTTTACCAAAAGATCAAGATCACCGATTTCCTGTAGCGCCTGACGCAAGTTCAGCGACTGGCTTTCTGCTGCAGGCAGCACAGCGGGCCCACCAGCATCGCCAGAAATTTCCGCAATTGCCTTATCAAGGGCAGCATAAAGCACCTCCGGGCGTAGCGGTTTCGAAACATAATCATTCATGCCCGCCTCAAGACAACGGTCACGGTCGCTACTCATGACATTGGCCGTCATGGCGATAATATAGACGGGCTTGAATGCGTTGGAAACGACCCAACTACGACGCATTTCCCGGGAGCGAATGGCTTCGGTTGCCTCAATCCCACCAAGAACCGGCATTTGCATATCCATCAGGATCACATCAAAACGCTTGCTCTCAAACTGTTCCAACCCTTCGGCACCGTCATTGGCCACCACCACCCGGTGCGAACGCTTTTCCAGCAACCGCAAGGCAAGCTCCTGATTGACCGGATTATCTTCTACGAGCAGGATATCCAGCACACTGGCCGTTGCCACTGCTTTCGAATCAATCAGGAAAGAATCCAGTTCAAACCCTAAATCACCAGGCTCATCGCGCGGCGCCTCGGCCAGAGCAAGCGCATCCGCCAGATCACCCGGCCCGATAGGCTTGACAAGGTGTGCCGAAACCTCAAGTTGGCGCAAGCGCGCCAGATCGTGGCGCTGATTCTCGGTAGTCAGCATCATCAGCAGTTTCTCGCGCTGCCCCGCCGCTTTCCAGCCCTCGGCCAAAGCGAAACCGACGGGTTCATCCATACTCGCATCTGCAAAAATATAGTCATATGCAAAGTCGACCGCACGGGTTCGCTTAATTGCCTCAAGGGCAGCCCCCCCCTCGGCAACCAGAGAGGCTTGCACCCCCAGGCGTTCAAGCAGACGCACCAAGTGATGGCCAGCCGCTTGATTGTCTTCAATGACAAGCGCGCGCCGCCCGGCAAAAGCTTGTACAACCGGAACCGGCGTGGCCTCCACCTGCCCGCCAAGACGGGCGGTGAAATAGAACACCGAACCTTTGCCTTCCACACTATCAAGCCAGATTCTGCCGTCCATCAACTGCACAAGACGCGCGCAGATAGCCAACCCCAAACCTGTGCCACCAAAACGCCGGGTCGTCGACACATCGGCCTGCGAGAAGGCTTCAAAAATTGCTTGCTGTTTGTCGGCCGCAATACCGATCCCGGTATCACGAATGGCAAATTTAAGGAACAGTGAGTCGCTGGCTGCGTTATCAATGCTCACTTCGAGGACGACACCACCTTGATCGGTAAATTTGATTGCATTGCCGATCAGGTTCATTACCACCTGGCGCAAACGGGTGGGATCACCAATGACCCGCTGCGGCACGTCAGGCCGCACATCGACGACCAATTCCAGACCTTTTTTGTGCGCCCCCACCGCCAGAACGCGCGCCGCTTCGAGCAGGGTATCGAATAAGGCAAAGGAAACCGACTCAAACTGCATCTTGCCGGCTTCAATTTTTGAAAAATCGAGAATATCGTTGACGATGGTTAACAACGACTCTGCCGAGGACTTCACTGTCCGCAAATAATGGCGCTGCTCCGCATCGAGCTCCGTATCAAGAGCCAACTCGGTCATGCCAATGATGCCGTTCATCGGTGTTCTAATTTCATGACTCATATTGGCCAGGAAAGCACCACGCGCACGATTTGCCGCTTCCGCCGCCTCCTTCGCCTCGATCAGCGCGCCTTCGTCAATTTTGACGTCGCTGATATCCCGATGCAAAACCAGCATTCTGACAGGCTCACCGCTTGGATCACGTGCCGTTACCACACCGCGTATCATCAGCCAGCGCCACTTAGCATCGCGCGTCCGCATCCGGCACTCAGCCTGGAAGAAGCGCTCTTTACTCTGCGCGTGGGCAGCTATGCGCGCTTGAATCTCGCGCAAATCGTCCGGGTGGACAAGCTTTTGCCACTGAGTAATGCTGTTATCGAAATCAGTCGGCTCATAGCCGAGCAATTTTTTCCATTGGCGACCGGATTCAATTTGTCCCCGCAGCAAATTCCAGTCGGAATAAGCATCACCGGTCAATACCCCCTGCCAGTGCTGAATTCCCGCATAAGATCCGTAGGTCGCATCGACCGTCTCAATCAGTCGCTCAACCCCGGCGACCAAGTCCGCAGCACCATTAGTCCGTGCCGCATCAAGCAAAGCCCTGAACGGCAACTCACCCTCACCCGCGAAGATATCCTTGAGTTGCCTGAGCAGGAGCTGTGATTTCATTGGGCGTTAGCGCAACCCTAATACATCTTGCATATCAAACAAGCCGCTCTTGTGCCCTACCAGAAAACGTGCGGCACGCATGCTGCCCTGTGCATAAGGCATGCGACTACTGGCCTTGTGCGTGATTTCGACGCGCTCACCCAAGCCACAAAACATGACCGTATGGTCGCCAACGATATCTCCACCACGCACGGTGGCGAAACCAATGGTTGAAGGATCGCGTTCACCGGTGACCCCCTCACGGCCATAGACTGCACATTCAGCCAGATCACGCCCAAGTGCCCCAGCAACCACCTCACCCATGCGCAATGCAGTACCGGACGGAGCATCTATTTTCAGACGGTGATGCGCTTCAACAATCTCGATGTCGTAACCCTGATTGAGAATTCGCGCAGCAGTATCAAGCAGCTTGAACACCAGATTGACACCAACCGCCATATTGGGCGCAAAAACCACCGGAATATCACGTGCGGCGGCGGCGATCATCGCCTTGCCTTCAGCCTCGAAACCGGTGGTTCCAATCGCCATCGCCACACCAGCCTGACGACAAAGCTCAAGATGTTCCAGCGTGCCCTGCGGGCGGGTGAAATCGATCAGACAATCGATATCTTTCAGGCCGTCGGCGAGGTTATCGCGCACAATGACATCGCAGTTCATCCCCACCAACTCGCCCACAGCCTTGCCAATTACCGGACTACCCGGGAGATCGAACGCTGCTCCCAGTGTCACTCCCGCATCCTTGAGCGCCGCCTCGATCAGCATTTTCCCCATACGACCACCAGCACCCACAATACCAACTCGCGTAGCAGCCATGCTTAAAACCCTACCCA
>CAXYZX010000010.1:0-30519 GCA_964293845.1 uncultured Dechloromonas sp. | reverse complement strand
ATCGCCCAAAAATAGGCCCACAAGGACAAATGGTCTTACCAATTTGTTGTTATTGCGCAACTCAGCAACCGGTTTGCACAATTTTTCACACATTACGGTTTGCGCCGGAAGTATACTTCTCAAAACAAATTGTGCACTGCACAAAACTTTTGCCCATAGAGGCAGTCAAAACAGCAAGTGGATCCCTCCACAGAGTAACAAGGAGTAACAGCATGCAAGCACCTAAAATCCTCCCCTGGATCGCCAGGAAAGCCGGTATCAGCGATGAACTGGCCCTCAAACTCTGGCGCCGCGCCGCCTCAGAGGCCGAATACCTGACCGGCCAATCCACCGGCTCCGAATACTGGGGTCTGGCGGTTGAGCGTTTCCTGATGATCGTTGAAGACGAAGTCGGTGGCACACCAGCCTACACCCTGACGCCGGCACCCCGCCTGTCCTGGATGTGGCACCATCAGACCCGGATTTCCCTGCTCTCCCTGATCGCGGCCCAAAACACCTACCGTATCTGGCAGAACAACTGGGAAAACATTTACGCGCAAAAAAAAGCCGCGTGACTGAACGACGCTAATGCCGACTTAGCGTTGGCGCGGGTACATGCAAGTCCCGCGCTAACCGGTCAGCAAGCGAACGCGCCTCGCGTTCGGTCACCAGTTGTCCCAGGCGCACTTCATAACGATAGCCGCCATCTGCGCGGATCGGCATCACTTTGGCTGCATAGCCGGCAGCATTGAATTGGTCATACAGCGTAAGTGTTTCTGCTTCGCTGTATGACCCATAACGCACTGTCCAGCGCCCGCCCTGCCTTTGCGTGCCGAAACCATCCTGTAATTCAGTTTCCAGCGCCCATTTGGCCAGTTGCTCAGGCGCCACAGAAGCTACCGGCCCTGGCGCCTTGCCCTTGTCTGCACCGTAGAACTGCAGCGGTTCGGTCAATTCAGTCGGCTCCCCTTGTGGGTGGCTGACCGCAATTCGGCCTTCAAGCAGACAAACAAAATCCTTTTCGCTATCAGAGCGGCCCCAAAGATCGGTGCCACGTATCCCTATGGTTACCGTACCGGTACGTACATTGATCGCGCGCTGGGTTTGATACTTACGAAAAATATCGGTGGTCAGACGAAAGGCACCTCTGAGGACATCGAGGGCAGCAGTGAATGAGCCATTTTTCTCCTGTTTCATGGCGTTGACCGCAACATTCACGTTTTCACCGAACTTGACGGCACTGCCATCGGCGAGCTGAACAATGGCGCGCGCGCCGCTGCCGGTGATCACCCGATCACGGTTTTCCAGGACCATGCCAGGCGTCAGCGGCAAGCGCCGCTCCGCACGCTCACGCCAGGCTGGCGCCTGGACGGCATCAACTACGGCATTGGGTGCCGCGGTTGCGGTCAACGCCGAAAACAGCCCCAAAATCATCAAGGTACTTCTTAGCATCGCCCCCATCGCCTCTCCAGACTGGTTCAACCGGTATAATTCCGCGCTTATTTCACGACTCTTCAGCCCATGCCCATGCAGGACAAATACGCCCCCGCCGACATTGAACGCGTCGCCCAGACTCACTGGGATACGACAGGCGCCGCCCGTGCCGTGGAAGACACCGGCAAGCCAAAATACTACTGCCTTTCCATGTTCCCTTACCCCTCGGGCAAGCTGCACATGGGCCATGTCAGGAACTATACCATCGGCGATGTGCTCTCCCGCTTCCACAAAATGCAGGGGTTCAACGTCATGCAACCGATGGGCTGGGACGCCTTCGGCATGCCGGCCGAAAACGCCGCGCTGGCCAACAACGTACCGCCGGCTGGCTGGACCTACTCCAACATCGATTACATGCGCCAGCAACTCAAGTCGTTGGGCTTCGCCATCGACTGGGAACGCGAATTCGCCACCTGCACGCCCGAGTACTACCGCTGGGAGCAATGGCTGTTCACCCGCCTCTATGAAAAAGGCCTGGTTTACAAGAAGCTCGGCACCGTGAACTGGGACCCGGTGGATCACACCGTTTTGGCCAACGAACAGGTCATCGACGGCCGCGGCTGGCGTTCCGGCGCGCTGATCGAAAAGCGTGAGATCCCCATGTATTACATGAAGATCACTGCCTACGCTGAGGAGTTGTTAAGCGAACTCGACAATCTGCCGGGCTGGCCCGAGCAGGTCCGTCTGATGCAGAAAAACTGGATCGGCAAGAGCACCGGCGTGCGTTTCGCCTTCCCGCTGGCCGACAATGCCGACGAAAAATTGTGGGTGTTCACCACCCGCGCCGACACCATCATGGGCGTCACCTTCGTCGCCGTCGCCGCCGAGCACCCGCTGGCGACGCGTGCTGCTGCCAACAACCCGGAACTGGCCGCCTTCATCGAGGAATGCAAGAAGGGCGGCGTCGCCGAAGCCGACATCGCGACGATGGAAAAGAAGGGCATGCCGACCGGCATCTACGTCACCCACCCGCTGACCGGCGAGCAAGTCGAAGTCTGGGTCGGCAACTACGTGCTCATGAGCTACGGCGATGGCGCCGTGATGGCCGTGCCGGCGCACGACGAGCGCGACTTCGCCTTCGCCCTGAAGTACAAGCTGCCGATCAAACAGGTCGTCGCCGTTGACGGCGAAACCTTCAGCGACCAGGCTTGGGCCGAGTCCTACGCCGACAAGGTCAAGGGCAAGTTGGTCAATTCCGGCAAATACGACGGCCTCGGTTACGAAGCCGCCGTCGACGCCATCGCTGCCGACCTCGCCGACAAGCAACTCGGCGACAAGAAGGTGCAGTTCCGTCTGCGCGACTGGGGTATTTCCCGCCAGCGCTACTGGGGCTGTCCGATCCCGATCATCCATTGCGCCTCCTGCGGCGACGTGCCGGTGCCCGACGAGCAATTGCCCGTCGTGCTGCCAGAGAACGTCGAGATCACCGGCGCCGGCTCACCGCTGGCTCGCATGCCAGAGTTCTACGAGTGCAAGTGTCCGAAGTGCGGCGGCGATGCCCGGCGTGAAACAGACACTATGGACACTTTCTTCGAGTCGTCCTGGTACTTCCTTCGCTACGCCTGCCCGGACAACACCACGGCCATGGTCGACGAGCGCGTCCAGTACTGGTGCAAGGGCGGCATCGATCAGTACATCGGCGGCATCGAGCACGCCATCCTGCATTTGCTCTATTCGCGCTTCTTCACCAAGCTCATGCGCGATGTCGGCCTGATCGGCGACCTCGGCGAACCGTTCGCCAACCTGCTGACCCAGGGCATGGTCGTCGCCCCGACTTTCTTCCGCGATCTCGATGCGGGCAAGAAGCTGTGGATCAATCCGGCCGACGTCGATGTCGTCACGGACGAGCGCGGCCGCCCGACCGGCGCCACGCTCAAGGCCGATGGCCTGCCGGTGGTCATCGGCGGCACCGAGAAGATGTCGAAGTCGAAGAACAACGGCGTCGATCCGCAGGCCCTGATCGACCAGTACGGCGCCGACACGGCCCGCCTGTTCATCATGTTCGCCTCGCCCCCCGACCAGTCGCTGGAATGGTCCGACGCCGGCGTCGACGGGGCTTACCGCTTCCTGCGCCGCCTTTGGAAGACGACTTACGACCACGTTCAGGCCGGCCTCGTCGATTCCAGTTTTGAGCAAAATTCCCTGTCGACCGTGCAAGCCGACCTGCGCCGCAAATTGCACCAGACCATGGGCAAGGTCGCCGATGATTACGGCCGCCGCAAGCAGTTCAACACGGCCATCGCTGCCGTCATGGAACTGCTGAACGCCTATGACAAGACCGACCTTTCCGACGCCACCGGCCGTAAGCTAGGCCAGGAAACGCTGGAAAGCATCGCCCTGTTGCTCTTCCCCATCGTCCCGCACATCGGGCAGGCGCTTTACGCCGAGCTGAAGCCAGGCCAGGATGCCGGCGTCCAGCCCTTCCCGAAGGCCGATCCGGCCGCTTTGAAGCAGGATGAGATTGAACTGATGGTGCAGGTCAACGGCAAGCTGCGCGGTTCCATTCGCGTTTCTGCCGAAGCCGACAAGGCGAGCATCGAAGCCGCCGCGCTAGCCTCCGAAGGCGCCGTCAAGTTCATGGAAGGCAAGCCGGCGAAGAAGGTTGTCGTCGTGCCGGGCCGTCTGGTCAATATTGTCGTTTGAGGTTAGCCATGTCGCTCTCCCGTCGCCGCCTGCTCTCTACCCTTCCGGCTCTCGTACTGGCCGGTTGCGGCTTTCAGTTGCGCGGCACGAAGAGCGGCAACCTGCCCTACAAGACGATGTATATCGCCTTGCCCGAAACGGCTGACGTCCGTATCTGGATGGAGCGTTACATCAACGCTGCCGGTAGCACTGAAATTGTCAGTGATGCAAAGCAGGCAGATGCCACCTTCCAGCAACTGATCGATACTCGCCAAAAGACCATCCTCAGCGTCAACGCTCAGGGCCGCGTGCGTGAATACCGCTTGCAATTGAACTACACCTTCCGTCTGGTCAACCAGAAAGGGCAAGTGCTGATTCCGCCCAACGAAATCAGCCTGTCGCGCGATATCACCTTTGACGACTCGAACGTGCTGGCCAAGGATCTGGAGGAAGGTCTGCTCTGGCGTGACATGAACAACGACCTGGTCAATCAGATCATGCGCCGTCTGAGCATCATCAAACCGAAAAACCCCGACCTCGAAGAAGACGAGTAATGCTGCTCAAGGGCGAACAACTCGCCGCCCATCTCGAACGTGACTTGCGCCCGCTCTACGTGCTCTATGGCGATGAGCCGCTACTGGTCATCGAAGCGGCCGATGCGATTCGCGCCAAGGCAAAGAAACAGGGCTACAGCGAACGCGAAGTTCTCACTGTGCTGCCACATTTCGACTGGGGTCAGTTGCTGGCGGCGGGCGGCAACATGTCGCTGTTCGGCGATAAAAAACTGATCGACCTGCGCATTCCGACCGGCAAACCGGGCAAGGAAGGTGGCGCTGCATTGCAGGAATGGTGCAAGCACCTCTCAGCCGACAACATGCTGCTGATTACCTTGCCCGAGCTCGACTGGCGCGACGAAAAAGCGGTCTGGTTCACCACCTTGGTCAATGCCGGAATCGCGATCAAGCTGACGGCCCCACCGCTGGCCGAACTGCCGGGCTGGATTGCCGGTCGCCTGCGGCGCCAGCAACAAAGCAGTGATCTGGAAAGCCTCAAGTTCATTGCCGAACGCGTTGAAGGCAACCTGCTCGCCGCCCATCAGGAAATCCAGAAACTCGCCCTGCTCTACCCCGCCGGCCCGTTAAACACCGCTCAAATCCGCGATGCCGTACTCAATGTCGCGCGCTACGATATTGATGGCCTGCGTGAAGCACTACTCAGCGGCGATATCGCCCGCCTCACTCGCACCCTTGATGGCCTGATGCACGAAGGCGAGGCACCACCGCTGGTGCTCTGGGCAATGAGCGAGGAAATCCGCGCATTGGCGGTGATTCGCATTGGCATGGACGCCGGCAAACCGACGGAGGCTCTGCTCAAGGATGCCAAGGTCTGGGGGCCACGCCAGATGCCAATAAAAAAGGCCCTGCAAAGGCTGTCGACCGCAACACTCGAAGCAGCGCTGCAACATGCCGGGAAAATCGACCTGTTGGCCAAGGGCATAGGCCGGGGAAACATCTGGGAAGAATTCCTACGGCTGGGTCTGCGGCTTTGCCAAGTAACTCATCCTAAAACCACAGCATCCGGGTAAGCTGCTTACCAAAACAATAAGCAGGGGGAGCCATGAAAAACTATCGACTGAAGCAAGTTGTTCTCAGCCTCGTCATCACCGGAGCCTGCGGAGCCAATGCCGCCGATAGCGCATTAACACTGCTACCCCTGTCGCTTGAAGAACTTATTGCAACGCCGGTGGTCACCGCATCGCGCCGCCAGGAAGGCCGTGAACAGACGCCTGCCCACATCATGGTGATTACCCGCGAGCAGATGCGTGATCGCCGCTATAACAGTCTCGCAGACCTGCTGGAAGATTTACCCGGCGTAGATTTTCAGCGTGGCACGCGCTCGTCAAGCTACAACAATTTCGTATTTCAAGGCCATGTCAGCAACAACAAGTTGCTCATCCTGCTCGATGGGGTCCGTATCGATCACCCGGCTGGCGGCAAGATCCCGATTGCCGAGAATTTCTCGCTTTACTTTGCCAAGCAGGTCGAGGTTCTTTACGGCCCGGCGGCAGCTCTTTACGGGGCTGACGCCTTTGCCGGGGTAATCAACATCATTACCGACAAAGCCGGCGCACCACACGGCGGGAAAATATCTGCCGGGGTAGGCAGCTTTGGCTCACTGGAAGGCAATTTTCTGGTCGGTGGCGATCTGGGCAACCATATTTTGATCACGGCCGGCGCACACTATCAAAAGAGCGACCGCGCGCAACTCGATAAATACTATCCCAACGATTATCCGAAAGTGGATGCCAAGACTTTTGCCGGGAATACCGTGATCCCCGCCAGCCAGCGCGAGGGCTACGTTGGCGGCATCAGCAGCGAAAGTCAGTATTTTCGGGTCGATGCGGGCGAGCGCCTGACCATTGGTTTCTACCGTAACCGCTTCAAGAGCCTGACCAGCACCGGCGACACCACCGGCTCCGCACTATTTCTGGCCGATGCACGCTGGGACACAACGATAGATACCTGGTACGGAAAGTACCGTTTTGATCTGAGCCCGACGCTGAGCAGCGAAACCGTAGTTGACTACTCAAATTACGAAGTCGATCCAGCCAGCCGTTACGTCAATATCTTCACCGACTTTCAGGATCACGGTTACGACTATTCAAAGGCCCGGCGTCGTGGCGTTGAACAGAATTTCAACTGGCGTGCCAGCGACCAACACGCAGTCCTCGCCGGCATCAGCTACCGGGACTATTACGCTCTTGAAACTCCGGATCTGCCCAAGCCCTACGACACTGGAAAAGGTCCGCAGGAGCAAGGCCTCCTCTATCCCAACACCACCCTGCCCCTGAAGACATTCGATACCAACTACTACAGCTGGTCCAGCTATCTGCAGTGGCAGGCCCAGTGGACGCCAAGCTTTTCGAGCATGGTCGGCGTTCGTCAGGACTGGTATTCAACCTACGGTAACAGCACGAATCCACGCCTTGGTGTCGTCTGGCAACCAGCCGCCGGCAATTATCTGAAGCTTCTTTACGGCGAAGCCTTCCGCGCGCCATCGCCGGAAGAAACCTTGAGCGCCTTCGGCACCTTTACTGGCGCCAAAGATGCCAGCGGCCTCTACATCGGCCGGAATTTCCGGACACCGAACATGGATCTGAACCCGGAAAAATCCCGGAACCTCTCGCTGACCTGGGACTGGCGACCGCGCAAGGACTTCAACCTCGTTACCAATATTTATCAGGCCAGAGTAACGGAAGTCATCATTACCCGCGATGAAGCCGTATCAACCCAATACATCAGCGGGGCAGTACTCTCGAGAACCACCTCAAAGCAGAATGGAGGAAAGGACGAGTACCACGGGATAGACATCATCCCGCAATGGCAAACTCATGTTTACGGCGCGTGGACAGCTGATCTCTGGGGCAGTTACAGCTACGTCAAGGGCCGCGTACAGGAAGCAGCGAACGAAATCGAATGGGACCAGACCAACATCGCCACCAACAAGGTCAAACTGGGGACAACTTTCCGCTACAAGGACTGGCTAACCATTACCCCTCGCTTGCAGTGGATAGGTGAGACCAATACTGGCCGCAAGAACACGTTAAGCCCGGGCGAACGGCTGACCGTGGATGCTTACACCATCGCCAGCCTGCACTTTGGCGTGCACAAACTGGCCGGTGAGCGACTGTCGCTCTATCTCGACATTTACAACCTGTTCGACGAGCGTTACTACGCGGCACACGGCTCCTCGAGCACGACGATGCTGCAAGTACCGCAGCAACCACGTACCGTGGTCGGCACACTGGAATATCGTTTCTAGTCCAGCACTGTGCACTTTCTTCACCGCTACCTCGCTGACCTGCTGGGAAAAAGCCTGAGGCTCTGGCTCTGCCTGAGCTGTGCCTTGCCGCTTACCGCTCAGGCCGACGAGATTTCGGAATACGGGATGAAGGCCGTCCTCTTCTACCGACTGTCCCAATTCATCTACTGGCCGGCTGGAGAAAAAGCACCCAATCCACTGGTTTTCTGTGTCGTCGGGAAAAACCCCTTTGGTAGCACCATCGGCCAGATTGATCAAAACACCAGCAACATCGAAGTCCGCCTGGCACCAAGCGACCCGACGGCCTGCAATCTGCTGTTCATCAGCCGCTCTGAATCAGCCAACGTAGATGCCTGGCTGAAACGCACCGACAGCCGCAGCGTGATTACCGTTTCAGATATCGTCGGATTTGCCCGCGCTGGCGGAATGATAGAACTACCGCTCGACGGCGAGCGCGTTGGCATTGTCATCAATCGCCGCACCGCGCAACGCAAGGGTATTGAATTCAACGCCCAGTTACTGCGTTTGGCCAGGGTGATTGAGCCATGAAGGCATTATTCAGGCGCTTGCGGGCTGCGTTTCCGGAATCAACCATCCGCAACAAACTGGTCGCTCTCTCCTTTTCATTTTTGTTGATCACCGTCGGCCTGGTTTTTTTACTCTTTTATACGCAACAGAAACAACTGCTGCAAACCCAGTGGGCCGAATCAATGGCGGCCCAGGCACGACTCCTGGCAACCAACTCGGAGGCTGCAGTTGCCTTTCTCGACCGGCGCGAAGCCGACCGCCTGCTCGCCTCGCTGGCCAGCAACCCAGCGGTCGAAGCGGGCTGGAGCACACTCGCCGATGAAAAGCCACTGGCCGTCTATCAGCGCAATCCAAAAAGTCCGCGAGCGCGCCCTGGCGGAACACAGATGCAGCAGTTTATGGATGACTACCTGATCATCCGTGAACCCATACAACTTAGCGGCAAAAGCAAGCCAGCCGGCCATATAGAGTTGCTGGTTTCGCTCGAGCAATACAATCAGACAATGCGCCAGACCATGCGAGACACCTTGTCACTACTGGTCATTGCGCTCGTTGCTGCACTCTTGCTGACGCGCTACGTGGTCGGCCGGATCACCGCCCCGCTGGAAAACCTTGACCAGTTGGTGAACCGTGTTTCGCACGATGCCCGTCTCGACGAGCGACTGACAATCAGCACCAAAGACGAAATCGGTAGCCTCAGCCACGGCTTCAACCAGATGCTGGATACCTTGCAAGCCCGCGATCAGGAACTTTCCATCTATCGTGAAACACTGGAGAACCTGGTTGGCGAGCGTACCCAGGCGCTGCAGGAAGCTATCGCCGAAGCACGTCAGGCCAACCGCGCCAAGTCAGACTTTCTGGCGCGCATGAGTCACGAAATTCGTACCCCGATGAACGCCATTACCGGCCTCAGTCGCATGGTGCTGGAAACACCGCTGGCTCCCCAACAACGCGAATATCTCGAGCAGGTAATGCACTCCTCAGAGGCCCTGCTCGGCATCATCAACGACATCCTGGACTACTCGAAAATCGAAGCGGGAGGGCTGACACTGGAGAGCACCCCATTCGAACTGAACAAGGTATTTCAGTCACTCAACAGTTTGTTCCGGGCCAAAGTAAGGGCGCAAGGAATTGGCTTGCGCTTCACGCTCACCGAGGGTGTACCAGCCAAACTGCAGGGCGACGCGCTAAGGCTGGGGCAAATCCTGATCAATCTGGTGGGCAATGCCATTAAATTCACCACCGAGGGTGAGATAGAAGTCACTGTAAGCCACCGGGAAAACCTGCCGGATCGGCGCGTCAGGCTCGAATTCTCGGTACGCGATACCGGCATCGGCATTCCGCTCGCTCAGCAGGAAAAACTATTCACCCCTTTTACCCAGGCCGACAGCACGATCACCCGCCGCTTCGGCGGCACTGGCCTTGGCTTAGCCATCTGCCGGCAACTGGTTGAATTGATGGGCGGTGAAATTTCCCTGGAAAGCACCCCGGAAAAGGGGAGTACCTTCCACTTCACCACCCTCTTTGCCCTACCGGTGGCTGATGCCCTGGGCAGCACCAATCAGCGAAATGTTGCGGTCGACCCCAAAAAACTGTCCAATTTTCCGCGCTGGGCCGGCGAGCGAGTTCTGCTCGTCGAAGACATCGCCATCAACCGCACCATCGCCACCGCCCTGCTGCAACGAGTTGGCCTCAGTGTCGGTATTGCCACCCAAGGCCAGGAGGCGCTGGACATGCTGGCGCAGGAAGATTTTCGTCTGGTCCTGATGGATATTCAGATGCCGGTCATGGATGGCCTGAGTGCCACCCGCGCCATACGCGCCAATCCACGCTGGCACGACCTGCCGATTATCGCCATGACTGCCCACGCCATGACCGAGGACCAGCAGCAAACACGCGACGCCGGGATGAATGCCCACCTGACCAAGCCCATCATCCCCAAAACCCTCTACGAAACGCTTAGCTTATGGTTGCCGCCGATTTCCGCAAACGTGGACATCCGTGCCCCGGAACGCCCGCCCGAATCAGTCAACATCCCGGCCAACTGGCCTGAGCAGCCAAGCATAGACCTGGGCTACGGACTGGCCCTGCACCTTAACCGCCCCGATCTCTACGAAAAATCGCTACGAGGCTTCAGCCATGACTTTGCCGATAGCGCGACAAGAATTCGTGCTGCGCTTACCCGTGGCGACCGTATTGAGGCCCGGCGACTGGCCCACTCAATCAAATCAGTGACCGCTTCGCTGGGTGCCCTTCAAATTTCTGAAGCCGCCCGCACACTGGAACACGCGCTGGCCAGCGAAACCCTTACCCCAGGCAGCGAAGCACTGATTCACGCACTAGAGCAAGAAATTCAAATGGTTGTCGATGGACTTGCCAGACTTCCTCAGATAACCTCACCAACTGTCGCCGTACAAACAAGCAACTGGGGCGAACTGGAAAACATGTTCGAGCAACTCTCCAGCAATCTGGCAAGCGCCGATGCGCGCTGCGAGGCTCAATTTGAGAGAATCAGAAGCGCTGTAGCGGATTGCCCGAAAATGAATGGCGAATGCGAACAAATGCTGACAGAAATTGCTGGACTGATAGACGATGTTGAATACGAATCTGCCCTCAAAAAAGTGCAGGAATTGCGCTTGATCATGAAAGAACATCTCTCATGAATCCACAGCAAACCGTCTTGGTCGTCGACGACGAGAAACAGAACCGCAGCCTGATGGCCGAACTACTGACCGATGATTGCCGGGTCATCCTCGCCAAAAATGGTATCCAGGCTCTCGAACGTGCTCAGGAACTAAAACCCGACCTTATCCTGCTCGACGTATTGATGCCGGAAATGAGTGGTTATCAAGTCATACAGGCGCTCAAGCACGACGATAGTACGCGCCAGATTCCCGTCATTTTCATCTCGGCGCTCGACTCTCCGGCCGATGAGGAGCGCGGGCTGGATCTCGGTGCCGTCGACTACATCACCAAGCCATTTCACCCATCCATCGTCCGCAAACGCGTGCGCAACCATTTGCAATCCGTACATCACCGCAATCTGCTTGAAAACCTGGCGATGATCGACAGCCTGACCGAAATAGCCAATCGCCGACGCTACAACGAATCTCTGGAAAACGAATGGCGGCGTTGCGCACGCAACATGAAGCCGCTTTCACTGGCCATCGTCGACGTTGATCACTTCAAAGCCTATAACGACCATCTCGGTCACGCTGACGGTGACCAGGTTCTACGTCAGATTGCCCATGCGCTGAGTGCTTTTGTGCGCCGCCCCGGCGATCTGGTAGCACGCTACGGTGGCGAAGAGTTTGTTTTGCTACTCCCCGATACGGATGCCAAGTCTGCAGCCCGGCTGGGCAATGAAGTGCGGACGCGTATTGAAGCCCTGCAACTTCCGCACCCCAGTTCACCGGTTTCGCCCTACGTGACGGTCAGTCTGGGTGGCATGACCGCCATTCCTGATGGCGGGAACACTGATCCACTATTTTTTCAGGAAGCCGACGCCGCACTTTATGCAGCCAAGGCAGAGGGAAGAAATCGCGCCATCTGGCGCCAAAACAAAAACTAAGCGGCCAGAAAACTAGCGTTCCGGCGACTTCGCGAGCGCGTTGCTATCTGAATCATCCGGCGTAATCTCTTCCCACAAACACGCGGCTTCGCTGCTGCTATGGTTGAGACAGGACTTTTTACTCTCCGTTACCAGACATTCACCATGGCAATCATCAGCAACCACGACGACATTAACTTCCTCGTCTATGGCTCGCTCACCGTCCCAGAAGCTGCATGTTGCGCAAACCCTGACTTCGGTCGGCAAAATCAATTTTTCAGCCATTTTGTCCTCAAGCTAAAACCCTTGTTGTTGGTGCGGGTAAGAGTTTACCCGCTTCCGGAAGTTCCCAGTAATTTAGCTGGCTATAATGTTCTTTTGCCTTGCCACTGAAAATCATGGACATCAAAGACTACATGCAGACCGTCGGCCGCCAGGCCCGTGCTGCCTCGCGCCGTTTGGCCACCGCCTCGACCGCTGAAAAGAACGCCGCCCTGCTCGCCATTGCCGCCGCCATACGCCGCGAAAAGTCCGCGCTGGTTGCCGCCAATCAGGAAGATTTGGTCGCTGCCCGCGCCGCCGGCCTCGAGCCCGCCATGCTTGACCGCCTGACCCTTAGCGAAAAAGGTGTGGACAGCATGGCCGATGGCGTCGAACAGGTCGCCACGCTGCCCGATCCGATTGGTGAAATGGGAGAATTCAAGTTTCAGCCTTCCGGCATCCAGATCGGCAAGATGCGCGTGCCGCTCGGCGTCGTCGGCATCATCTACGAAGCCCGGCCCAACGTCACCGCCGATGCCGCCGCGCTGTGCCTGAAGTCCGGCAACGCCGCCATCCTGCGCGGCGGCTCGGAAGCGATCCGCTCCAACCGGGCGATTGCCGCACTGGTTCAGGAAGGCTTGCAAACCGCCGGTCTGCCAGCGGATTGCGTGCAGGTCATCAACACCACCGACCGCACGGCAGTTGGCGAACTGATCACCATGCGCGAATTCGTCGACGTCATCGTGCCGCGCGGTGGCAAGGGCCTGATTGCGCGCCTGCTTGCCGAATGCCGCGTGCCGATGATCCAGCACCTCGACGGCAACTGCCACGTTTATCTGGAAGAGGAAGCCGACCCGAACAAGGCGCTGAAGATCGTCGAGAATTCCAAGACCCAGCGCTACGGCACTTGCAACACCGCTGAATCGTTGCTCGTCGACCGTTCTGTAGCCGCCATGCTGCTGCCGCCGATTGCCCACATGCTCACCGCCAAGGGCGTCGAAATCCGTGGTTGCGCTGAAACCTGCGCCATCGTCAAGGAAGCCACAGCCGCCAGCGACGAGGACTACTACACTGAATTCCTGGCGCCGATCATTTCAGTCAAGGTCGTCGCCGGCATCGACGAAGCGATCGCCCACATCAACCAGTACTCATCGCACCACACCGAAGCCATCGTCACCGACAACCATCCGAAGGCGATGCGCTTCCTGCGCGAGGTCGATTCAGCCTCAGTCATGATCAATGCCTCGACGCGCTTTGCCGATGGTTTCGAGTATGGTCTGGGTGCGGAAATTGGCATTTCCACCGACAAGATCCACGCCCGTGGCCCGGTTGGCCTCGAAGGGCTGACCAGCCAGAAGTGGATCGTCCTCGGCGATGGGCACGTCCGTGGCTAACGCCTCGTTCTGCTGGGAAGACCCGCTGCTGCTCGACAGCCAGCTGGCGGCCGACGAGCGCATCGTGCGCAACGCGGCACACGATTACGCGCAGAAAAAGCTGATGCCGCGCATTCGTGATGCCTTCCGTCACGAGCAGATGGATGCCGGCATCTTTCGCGAAATGGGCGAAATGGGCCTGCTCGGCTGCACCCTGCCGCCGGCCTACGGCGGTGCCGGTCTCAACTACGTTTCCTACGGTCTGATCGCCCGCGAAATCGAGCGTGTCGATTCGGCCTATCGAACCATGATGAGCGTGCAATCTTCGCTGGTCATGGTGCCGATTTACGAATTCGGCTCCGAGGAACAGAAGCAGAAATACCTGCCCAAGCTCGGCCGTGGTGAATTGATCGGCTGCTTTGGCCTGACCGAGCCGAATTCCGGCTCAGATCCGGCCAGCATGAGCACTCGGGCGTGCAGCGTGCCGGGCGGCTGGAAGCTTTCCGGCAGCAAGAACTGGATCAGCAACTCGCCGATTGCCGACGTTTTCGTGGTGTGGGCCAAGGATGATGCCGGCGATATTCGCGGCTTTATTCTCGACAAGGGCATGAGCGGGCTATCCGCCCCGGTCATTCACGGCAAGGTAGGCCTGCGCGCTTCGATTACCGGCGAAATCGTCATGGACGAGGTTTTTGTCCCGAGCGAGAACCAGTTGCCGAAAGCCAAAGGTCTGAAAGGCCCGTTCACCTGCCTCAACTCGGCGCGCTATGGCATTGCCTGGGGCGCACTCGGCGCCGCCGAGTTCTGCATGCACACGGCCCGCCAATACACGCTGGATCGCAAGCAGTTTGATCGCCCACTGGCGGCCAATCAGTTGATCCAGAAAAAGCTGGCCGACATGCAGACGGAAATCACCCTAGCCATTCAGGGTTGTCTGCGCCTCGGCCGCATGAAGGATGACGGTAGCGCAACGCCGGAAATCACCTCGATGATGAAGCGTAACTCCTGCGGCAAGGCGCTGGATATTGCCCGGACCGCACGCGACATGCTGGGCGGCAACGGCATTTCGGATGATTTCGGCGTCATCCGCCACGTCGTCAATCTGGAAGTCGTCAATACCTACGAAGGCACACACGATATTCACGCCCTGATTTTGGGCCGGGCGATTACCGGGATTCCAGCCTTTTGAAAGGGCAGACCATGTATCGATTCGTTCGCACCAGCTTTGCCGCCAGCGTGCTGTTTACCACGCTGATCACCGGCAGTTTGGCCGCTGAATCATCATCTACGCCCGCCTTGAGCAAGCAGCCGCGCCACGCGCTGGTGATTGGCAACAGCCAGTACCTCAATGGCCCACTGGTAAATCCCAAAAACGATGCCCAGGCCATCGCTGAACGCTTGCGTCAGGCCGGCTTCTCCGTCACCCTCAAGCTCGATGCCGGACGACGCGAATTGCAGGAGGCGATCCGCAATTACGGCGCGGCACTTACCCGGGACAAGGGCGTTGGTGTGTTTTACTACGCCGGCCATGGCGTACAGTTGAATTGGCGCAATTTCCTGCTGCCGGTCGACGCAAAAATTCGCTCAAAAGCCGACATCCAGAGCGAGGCAGTTGATCTCGGCCTGCTGCTCGACGGCCTGACCCGCGCCCGCAATGCACTCAACCTGATCATCCTCGACGCCTGCCGCAACAATCCTTTCGGCCCGGATTTCCGCACCGATGACCGTGGCCTGTCGCAACTCGATGCGCCGCCCGGCACCTTTCTCGCCTATGCCACCGCCCCCGGCAATACGGCTGAAGACGGTGAAGGCAGCCACGGCCTTTACACGGATCGTCTGCTGCAGGAAATGTTGATCCCCGGCGCGGCGGTCGAAGATGTGTTCAAGCGAGTTCGCCTCGCCGTCCGCAAAACCTCTCAAGGGGAACAAATCCCTTGGGAAAGTACCTCGCTGGAAGCTGACTTTTCTTTCCTTCCCGGGCAAAGCACGCGCGACACCGCCAAGGAATTCGAGTCCGATCTGGCCAGTTGGCAACAGCTCCGCTCGGGCGGATCACCAGAGCAACTGGAAGCCTTTATTCGCCAGCGTCCGAATGGAAAATTCGCCGAACTCGCCCAATTCAGCCTTGATCGCTTACTCGCTGCCAAAGGTGAAAAACCGGTCAAACCGCGCAGCAACGCCGGCGAAGTTTGCACACCAGACAAGCCCGGCCTTCCCGCCCCCTATTCCGGCATGACGCAAGCCTACCAAGTCGGCGAACGCTATGCCTATCGTCATCTGGACCTGCTCAGCCACACGGAGAAAGGCCGCAGCGACGCGACCATTACCCGGATCGATGGCGATGAGGTACATTTCAGCGATGGGCAGGTCAGCGACCCATTTGGCAACAACGTTCGGGCGCCCGATGGCCGGCGCTGGACGCCCTATCAGTTTTTCATCGCCGACTATCAGTTGGGCAAACGCTGGCCGGCGCAGTTCATCGTGACCCTGGCCGATGGTCGCCAAGTCAGCAACGAATTCCAGCTCCGCGTTGCCAGCCGCGAGCGCATCACGCTAGCCGCCGGTACGTTCGACGCCTTTCGTATTGAAGTACGCGGTAGCAACCTGAGCAACGGCGACGTGCTGGAGCGTACTGCCTGGGTGGCCCCGGAGCGTATGCGTGGCTTTCTCGCCATCGAAACCGCCGTCCGGCGCAACGGCAAGCTGATCGAAGGTGAACGCACAGAACTGGTCGAGCATGCAATGGAACGCCCGGCCACTCCCGTTACAAAGAGTCTTCCGGCACCGTTTTCCAGTTATTAGCTGGCCTCTTCCCGGCCAATCACCTTTCTGGTTTTCGGCATTCTGAGGGCGTAGAGCGCGGCAATCAGTCCGGCGAGCAGCAGCAGTACTGCCGGCAGCACAAATTGAATGTCCTTCATGGTCGGCAAGTATTGCGTGGCAAAACCGATGCGGGCAAAGCTGCTGAGCGCCGAGACAGCAAAGAAACTGCCCATGAAGACGCCCTCGGCGCCGCGCGTGCCGTCTGCTGTGGCGCGCTCCATCAGCCCGGAGAAAGCCAGGGCCCAGCCGGCACCGGCCAGCATCTGCAAAAAAATCAGCGCTTCCAGCGTGTTGACCGCAACAGATGCATAACTGGCCAGGGCGGTGAGCAAAATGCCGCTGGCGGCGACGCGCAAGGCGCCCAAGCATTTGACCAGACGAGCAACGCCGAGCAATGCTGCAAAAAATCCCAGCCAGAGCAGCGGCATCAGCCACGGCAAACTCTCCTTGGCGACCTGCGCCAGATAAAGCGGACCGGCATTGACGAAGGCATGCAACTGGAAGGCAAAGGTCGCCAGACCAAGGACCAGCAAGAGCGGCAGGTAAGTACCGAAGGGAAGCGGTGGCGGCGCATCGCTTTCTGTTTCCGGTGGCTGACTGCCGGACACGCGCAGCAAGACGAAGACGGCGGCGAGCAAACTTAGCGCCGCAATGGCGAATGGCCAACGTGGATCAGCCCCTTTCAGCATCAAGCCGAGGAAGGGCGATAGTGCCGAGGCCAGCGCCAAGCCACCGGCGTACCAGACAACCAGACGCCCCTGCTGCGCCGCCTTGGCCCTTTTGGCCAGCAAGACCAGGGTCGGCGCCCGCACCACCGAGGCCGAAACCACCCAGATCACCAACACGGCCAGCAGCAAGCCGGAAGAAACGCTACCCAACATCGGCAGCAACAGGAAAGCGCCAGCAGATACCGTGGTCAGCCACAAAAGCAGATGGGCGAGTTTGCGATAACCATCGGCCACCCGATCAGCCACCATGCCGAAGGCAACGTCCATAGTCGCGAAAATCAACTGATCGGCCATCAGCAACCAGGGCAGCCAAGTTACCGCGATGCCCGCCCCCTTGAGCAACTCCGGCAGGTAGATAGCGTAGACCGTCCACCCCAATGTGAAGAAAAACTGCACGCTGCCCAGCGCCAGCGCACTGCGGGAATTTCCTTTTTCGACCATCTCGCTCATCGCCGCCTCATTTCAAAGTCGCTTCCGCTGCATGATAATCTAGCAATCCATTCCGCCAAGGACCGCTATGAACACTGCTCACTATCAAGCGATCGTCGCCGCCCCCGACTTTGCGCTCGGCGTGCAATGCAATGACGATGAAATCACCGGCATCGACTTTCTCGAACCCCGAGCAGAGCAAGCGCCCACCACCCCGCTAGCCGCCGAAACAGTCCGCCAGCTCAAGGCCTACATCGCTGACCCCCGCTTTGTCTTCGGTCTGCCACTCCGCCCCGCTGGCACCACTTTTCAACGCCGGGTCTGGGAGCAGATTTCAGCCATTCCGTGCGGCCAGACCAATACTTACGGTCAACTGGCAAAAAACCTCAAAAATGCGCCACGTGCTGTCGGTCAGGCCTGCGGTGCCAATTTTTACCCGGTCGTGATTCCTTGTCACCGCGTCATTGCCACCGGCGGCGGGCTAGGTGGTTTTGCCCGCGAGCGTGGTGGTTTTCTGCTCGACGTCAAACGCTGGCTACTGAACCATGAAAGCAGCGAACTTGCCAGCCAACGCGACTGATCTCGCCGAAGTCGACAACTTCTGCGACGCGCTTTGGCTAGAAGACGGCTTGGCCAAGGCAACCCTCGACAGCTATCGCTCCGACCTCGGCCGCCTCTCGCTGTGGCTCGCCAACAATGCCGGCGAGCCGCTGCTCGACATTCGCGAAACGACACTTACCGCCTTCATCGCCCATCTTTCACGGCAAACCCGCGCCAGCTCGCAATCGCGCTATCTATCGACGCTACGCCGCTTCTACCGCTGGCAACTGGGGCGCGGCCGTATTTTCATCGATCCGACACTGAAACTATCCAACCCAACCCAGCCCTCGCGCCTGCCCAAGGTAATGTCGGAAAAGCAGATTGAGCACCTGCTCAACGCCCCCGATCTCGACACCCCGCTCGGCCTGCGCGACCGCGCCATGCTCGAAACGCTCTACGCCACCGGCCTGCGCGTTTCCGAACTGGTCAATCTAAAACTGCATGAAATCAGCTTCAACGACGGCGTATTGCGCGCCCTCGGCAAGGGCAACAAGGAACGCCTGGTGCCGCTCGGCGAACTCGCCATCGACTGGCTGAGCCGCTACCTGAACGAAGCCCGGCCAGAAATCCTCAAGGGCCAGCAGAGCGACGCCCTATTCGTCACCGCACGCGGCGGCGCCATGACCCGGCAGGCCTTCTGGCAACTGATCAAGCGTTACGCCCGGATCGCCGGCATTGCCCCGGAAAAACTGTCGCCGCACGTCCTGCGCCACGCTTTCGCCACACACCTGCTCAATCACGGCGCCGATTTGCGCGTCGTCCAATTGCTGCTAGGCCACGCCGATATTTCAACCACCCAGATCTATACCCACGTTGCCCGCGAGCGGCTGAAATCGCTGCATGCGATGCACCACCCGCGCGGCTAAAATATTCTTATGAGCAAAACAGAACACGCCCCCGAGACACAGGCCACCAAGTTCCTGAAGTCGCACAAGATCCCGTTTTCGAGCCACCTCTACGCCTACGAAGAACATGGCGGCACCAAGGTTTCAGCCCGCGAACTGAATGTCGCCGAGCACGCCGTGGTCAAAACCTTGATTTTCGAAGATGAAAACGCCAAACCGCTGATCGTGCTGATGCACGGCGACTGCAAGGTATCGACCAAGGAACTGGCGCGCCAGATCGGCTGCAAGAAAGTTGAGCCGTGCAAACCGGAAGTCGCCAACCGTCACAGTGGCTATCTCGTAGGCGGCACCAGCCCCTTCGGGACCAAGAAGCCGATGCCGATCTATCTGGAAAAAACCATTATGGATTTGCCGCTGATCTACATAAACGGCGGTCGACGCGGCTTTCTGGTCGGTGTGCATCCGCACGACATCCTGCGCACGCTGAACCCGAAGCCGGTCGAGGCGGCGCTCAAAGGGTGATTGCCATTGGCAATCGCAGCAATTAGATCAATCGATTGGAACTATAAACCAACGGGTCGTAAAGTGCTCCCTGAGAACAAGGAGAGCCACCATGACCCAGATCGTCGTCAAGCACTACGCCCAGCCAAACACCCGCCGCCACTTGGGGACCGGCCTCGTCATGGCCATCGTGGCAATGGCCTTCGGCATCGAGCAAACCATCAGCTGGTTCACCGCCCACCCGATGGCGGCCAAGGGCCTGGAAGCCAGCCTGCTCGCCGGCCTTGCCACCGGTTTGGGCGCCATCCCGATCCTCTTTCTCCGTCGCCCCTCCGAACGCTTGATGGCACCGATGCTCGGTTTGGCTGGCGGCATGATGCTCGCCGCCAGCCTCTTCTCGCTCCTCGTTCCGGCCGTGCAGACAGTGGCCGCCAGCGAGGCACCGTGGATGTTCGGCATCCTCACCAGCATCGCCTTTCTGGGCGGCATGGCGATGATGCAGCACATGGATCAGCGCATGCCGCACGCCCACGTTGAAAACGTCGATAGCTCGCCAGTGCGGCCCCACGTCATGCTCGTCGTTGCCGCCATCGCCCTGCACAACCTTCCCGAGGGGCTTGCCGTCGGCGTCGCCGCAGCGGCCGGCGCCGATCACGGCATGACCTTGGGCATTGCCTTGCAAAACATTCCGGAAGGCTGGATTGTGGCCAGCGCCATGATTGCCCTCGGTGCCGCCCCCATGCGTGCCGCCCTGATTGCTCTTGGCACTGGCCTCGTCGAGCCGGTCGGCGGTCTGTTCGGCGTCATCGCCAGCAGCCTGGCCGGCGCCGCCCTGCCGCTCGCGCTCGCCGCCGCAGCCGGGGCCATGCTCTGGGTGGTCAGTCATGAATTGATCCCGGCCTCGCACAAACCGGGTAGCGAAGCAGCAGGTACGGCAGGTCTGGCCAGCGGCTTCGCAATCATGGCCGTGCTTGCGGCAGCCTTCTGAGAGGAAAACCGAGGGCTTTCGGTCGATTACGCTGGAATCATCAAGGTGCTGGATGTGGGATTTCCGGCACCTCTTTTTTATTGGACCGGAGGCCGCCTGAAAGCGCTCAGATCGAGCGCTCGATGATCACGCCGACGCGCTTGACGCCCGGCATCATGCCCAGCTTGGCGATGGAAACCCGTACCCATTGCGCGGCAAAGTTTTCAAGCAGCCAGGTGGCGACATGCTCGGCCAGTTTTTCCAGCAAATTGAAATGACTGCCTGACAGGTCGGCCCGCAGGCGCTCGACGACGACTGCATAATCAACGGTATCGCGAATATCGTCGCTGGCGCCGGCCGATGCGGTCGACACGCCAATCTGCAGCGAAATTTCAACCGTCTGCGACATGGCCTTTTCACGCGGATAGATGCCTATCCACGTTTCGGCGCGCAATTCTTCGATGAAAATGATGTCCATAAACCAGTCGACCGTAACACGGGGTGTAAAATTCGCCGCGATTGTACCTCAGCGCCCCAGACCACCCATGCAAACCGCTCTCGCCCCGCTTCTCGCCATATTCGCCGCCTACCTGCTCGGCTCCATTTCCTTTGCGATGATCGCCGCCAAACTCTTTGGTCTGGCTGATCCGCGCAGTTACGGTTCAGGCAATCCGGGCGCCACCAACGTTTTGCGCAGCGGCAACAAAAAGGCCGCGCTGTTCACGTTGATCGGCGATGCCCTCAAGGGCTGGGTCGCCGTTTTCGTTGCCCAGCAAATGGGCTTCAGCGACAGCGTTATCGGCCTCGTCGCCCTCGCCGTCTTCTTCGGCCACCTGTTCCCGATTTTCCTCAAATTCAAGGGCGGCAAAGGCGTCGCCACGGCGGCCGGCGTACTGTTCGCACTGGATCCGCTGATCGGCCTCGCCGTCATGGGCACCTGGCTGCTGGTTGCCTTCGTCTCCCGCTATTCATCGCTGGCGGCCTTGCTGGCTGCCGCCCTCGCCCCCCTTTATACGGCACTTATTCATGGCACCAACGGGCAGATACTGGTCATCAGCATCATCGCCATGACCCTGATCGGCAAACACTGGCAGAACCTGCAACGCCTGCTGGCCGGCCAGGAAAGCAAAATCGGCAGCAAGAAAAAAGGCTGAAACACGCCCAGAAATTCCGCCAATTAACGCGGAAAATCCCATAGCAAATACCAATCGACAGAATACCCATAATCGATTGGATCAATGCATTGCCTCCAACTAGAATGCATCTATCGGATCAGCAATGATCTGTTTTCTGTCACGGGGGCCATCATGATTTCTCGACTCATCCAGTACGTCACCCAAGACAACTCGAACTGGGATTGCTGTGTCGATATTTTCGCAACCCTTCCCGACAATCACTAAGTCAGACTCAGGAGGACGCACCATGAGCAACAAGAAACTCACCACCGCCGCCGGTTGCCCGGTGGTCGACAACCAGAACACAATGACTGCCGGCCCGCGTGGACCGGTGCTTTTGCAGGACGTCTGGCTGCTTGAAAAACTCGCTCATTTTGACCGCGAAGTAATCCCCGAGCGCCGGATGCACGCCAAGGGTTCCGGCGCATACGGCACCTTCACCGTAACGCACGACATCACGCAGTACACCCGCGCTAAAATTTTCAGCGACATTGGCAAGAAAACCGAAATGTTCGCCCGCTTCACCACCGTCGCCGGCGAGCGCGGCGCTGCCGATGCCGAGCGCGACATCCGTGGCTTCGCCTTCAAGTTCTACACCGAAGAAGGCAACTGGGACATGGTCGGCAACAACACGCCGGTCTTCTTCCTGCGCGATCCGCTCAAGTTTCCGGACTTGAACCACGCCGTCAAGCGCGACCCACGCACCAACATGCGCTCGGCCAAGAACAACTGGGATTTCTGGACCTCGCTACCCGAGGCGCTGCACCAGATAACCATCGTCATGTCCGACCGCGGCATTCCGGCCAGCTATCGCCACATGCACGGCTTCGGCTCGCACACCTTCAGCTTCATCAATGCCGCCAACGAGCGCTACTGGGTCAAGTTCCACTTCAAGTGCCAGCAGGGAATCAAGAACCTGACCGATGCCGAAGCGACCGAGATTATCGGCAAGGACCGTGAGTCGCACCAACGCGATCTGCTTGAAGCGATTGACCGTGGCGACTTCCCGAAATGGACGATGTACATCCAGATCATGCCGGAAGCCGACGCCTCCAAAGTACCGTACAACCCGTTCGACCTGACCAAGGTCTGGCCGCACAAGGATTACCCGTTGATCGAAGTCGGCGTCGTTGAGTTGAACCGCAATCCGGAAAACTTCTTCGCCGAAGTCGAGCAGTCAGCCTTCAACCCGGCCGCCGTCGTCCCCGGCATATCCTTCTCGCCGGACAAGATGTTGCAGGCGCGGCTGTTCTCCTACGGCGACGCGCAGCGTTACCGGCTCGGCGTCAATCATCACCAGATTCCGGTCAACGCCCCGCGCTGCCCGGTGCACAGCTACCACCGCGACGGCGCCATGCGCACCGACGGCAACCACGGCGCGACGCTCGGTTATGAGCCGAACAGCTATGGCCAGTGGCAGGAGCAGCCCGACTTCCGCGAGCCGCCGCTGTCCATCGAAGGTGCCGCCGACCACTGGAATCATCGCGAAGACACCGACTACTACTCGCAGCCGGGCAAGCTCTTCCGCCTGATGACGCCGGCCCAGCAGCAGGTTCTGTTCGAGAACACCGCCCGCGCCATGGGCGATGCGCCGGACGACATCAAGCGCCGCCACATCTGTAACTGTGCCCAAGCCGACCCCGCCTACGGCGCCGGTGTCGCCAAGGCGCTGGGTATCGCCATCTAAGCGCTGAACCAAAACGGAGCGCCCCCGTCAAACGGGCCTCCGCTTTCAAATCAAAGGAAATTCACATGACCCAAACCGTAACCCTCGGTGGCAACCCGATCGCTATCGCCGGCAAATTCCCGCAAAAGGGCGATACCGCCCCCGCCTTCTCGCTCGTCGCCAAGGATTTATCCGACGTCGCCCTCGCCAGCTTTGCCGGCAAGCACAAGATTCTGAACATCTTCCCGAGCATCGACACGCCAACCTGCGCCACCTCCGTCCGCCAGTTCAACGCCAAGGCCAACGGGCTGCCGAACACCGTCGTCCTCTGCATTTCGGCCGACCTGCCTTTCGCCCAGGCCCGCTTCTGCGGCGCCGAAGGTCTCGATAACGTCATCACACTGTCCACCCTGCGCGGCCGCGAATTCAGCGAAGCCTACGGCGTCGCCATCACCAGCGGCCCGCTCGCCGGTCTGACCGCCCGCGCCGTTGTCGTCCTCGACGAAAACGATAAAGTGATCCACAGCGAACTGGTCAGCGAAATCAAGAACGAACCAGATTACGCCGCCGCTCTCGCCGCCCTCTGAGTCAAAGGCCATGCCAACAAGCACCTTCGAAGCATTCAAAACCCAAGCCCTCGCCGACGGTTTCAACGAGGTGCTTGAACGCAGCTGGCCGGCCGATACCGTGCTCGACACGCACACCCACCCGTTCGCCCTGAAGGCACGGGTGGTGCGCGGCGAAATGTGGCTGACAGTCGGCGACGACACCCGGCATCTGCAAGCCGGCGACGATTTCACCCTGGAACACGCAGTAGAGCACGCCGAACGCTACGGCAACGAAGGTGCGACCTACTGGGTAGCGCGGCGCAATTAGCGGGAACGACGATGGCCAAGAAATGCTGCAAAAGCAGCCCGCCCTGCAAAAATTGTCCGAAGCTCAAAAAGCGGAAAAAGGCGGCCAAATTTGAAGTTTTATCTAGGCCCGCTGGCTGACATTTCCATCAAGGGCCAGCGCGGCTGTACGGAAAAACTGCCCGCCGGTTTCGCCGGTGTTCCAGCCTGAAGGCGCAGGCAACCGGCCAGCGCAATCATTGCACCGTTATCAGTGCAAAATTCAAGTTCCGGGTAATAGACGAGAAAGCGCTTATTTTTTGCCTCGATATTGAGCGTCGACCGCAACTGTTTGTTGGCACCAACCCCACCGGCCACAACAAGCTGCTTGAGTCCGGTCTGCTTCAGCGCTTTCAGCGATTTCTTGACCAGCACCTCGACAATGGCCTCCTGAAACGCCCGTGCCGCATTGGCCTTGAATACATCAGTTAAAGGCTCGCCCTGTTCGCGTACCAAGGTCAAAACTGCCGTCTTCAACCCGGAGAAACTGAAACTCAAATCACCGGAGTGCAGCATCGGACGCGGCAATTTATAGGCTTCCCGCTGACCCAATTCGGCCAATTTCGACAAAAGTGCGCCACCGGGGTAAGGCAAGCCAAGCAGCTTGCCGCTCTTGTCAAAAGCCTCGCCCGCCGCGTCATCCAATGTTTCACCGAGCAGTTCGTATTGACCGACGCCGGTCACCTTCATCAATTGCGTGTGACCACCTGAGACCAGCAGGGCAACGAATGGGAAGGTCGGCGGCGTGGCCGACAGAAGTGGCGACAACAAATGTCCTTCAAGGTGATGCACCGGAATCGTCGGCTTATCGAGCGCCACGGCCAACGCCTCGGCAAAGGCACAACCAACAAGTAACGCCCCCGACAACCCCGGGCCACGCGTGTAGGCGATGGCATCAACATCATCCAGGCTACGCCCGCCATTGCTCAACGCTTCACGCAGCAAGGGCACAACACGCCGGATATGGTCACGAGAAGCAAGTTCAGGCACCACGCCACCGTACTCGGCGTGCATTGCCACTTGCGAATAGAGCGCATGCGACAACAGCCCGGCAGCGCTGTCGTAAAGCGCCACACCCGTTTCGTCGCAGGAAGATTCAATACCGAGAACTAACATAGGCGCGCATTTTAACACTTGGAGCGAAAAGGTTTTTTGGCATATACTGCTCGGCTTTCCGCGATCAAGCGGACACAACAAATTTGCGCGCACTGCCTTTTACTTGACCTGGCAGGCGCCTTACGGAAGGGGGTGATTTATATGCCGAACATTCGTGTCAAGGAAAATGAGCCGTTCGAAGTTGCTATTCGTCGTTTCAAGCGCACAGTTGAAAAGACTGGCCTGTTGACCGAGCTGCGCGCCCGTGAGTTTTACGAAAAGCCCACCGCCGAGCGCAAGCGTAAGGCTGCCGCTGCTGTCAAACGCCAGCACAAGCGCCTCCGTAGCCTGACCCTGCCGCCGAAACTTTACTAATCCAGTAAATTTCGCAGCACCAGAAGAGCCGCCCGCCCAACAGCTGGCGGCTCTTTGCTTTAAGAAAGCCGAAAATGAGCCTCAAAGCACGCATTACCGACGACATGAAAACGGCCATGAAGGCCAAGGAAACCGCCAAGCTGGGCGCCATTCGCCTACTGCTCGCCGCCCTCAAGCAAAAAGAAGTCGATGAGCGCGTCGAACTCGACGACAACGCCGTCATCGCCGTCATTGAAAAACTGACCAAACAACGCAAGGACAGTGTCACCCAGTACGAAGCTGCTGGTCGCCAGGAACTGGCCGATGCCGAGAAATTTGAAATCGCTGTCCTCGGTGCCTACCTGCCGGAAAAAATGAGCATGGAAGAAACCAACGCCATCGTCGTTGCTGCCGTTGCCGAAACCTGCGCCAAAGGTCCGGCCGATATGGGCAAATTGATGGCCGTCCTCAAGCCACGCCTGGCCGGCAAAGCCGATATGGCCGAAGTATCCAAGCTGGTCAAGGCGGCGCTTGCCGGCTAAACAGCCATGATCCCGGATTCCTTTATCCAGGATCTGCTGGCCCGGGTCGACATTGTCGAACTGGTGGATGGCTACGTGCCACTGAAGAAAGCAGGCGCCAACTATGCCGCCTGCTGCCCCTTCCACAACGAAAAATCGCCGTCCTTCACGGTCAGCCCAACCAAGCAGTTTTACCACTGTTTCGGTTGCGGCGCGCACGGGACGGCAATCAGCTTCGTCATGGAATACCAAGGATTGGGCTTCGTCGATGCCGTCAAAGACCTGGCCACGCGCGCCGGCATGCAGGTACCGGAGAATGAAGGACGCAGTTTCAACGATGAAAAGCCGGGCCAGACACGCACACTGATCGAAATCATGGCACGCGCCGCGCAGTATTACAAAGACCAGCTCAAGGCTTCGCCACGCGCCATCGAATATTGCAAAAAACGCGGGTTGACCGGCGAGGTCGCCGGCCGTTTTGGCATGGGCTACGCACCAGATGGCTGGCAAAACCTGCAAGCCGTTTTTCCTGATTACAACAGCGAAGAACTGAAAGTTGCCGGGCTCGTCATCGAAAATGAAGCCGGACGCCGCTACGACCGCTTCCGCGACCGCCTGATGATTCCCATCATCAACCCCAAGGGCGACATCATCGGTTTTGGTGGCCGCATCATCGACCAAGGCGAGCCAAAATACCTCAACTCCCCTGAAACCCCACTTTTCGAGAAGGGGCGCGAAGTTTTTGGCCTGCCCCAGGCCCGTCAGGCATTACGCGACACCAATACCGCCATCGTCACCGAAGGCTATATGGACGTTATTGCGCTCTCCCAGAACGGTGTCGGCAATGCCGTCGCGACGCTGGGTACAGCGACCACGGCCACCCACGTTACCAAGCTTCTGCGCCAGGTCGACCGTATCGTTTTCTGCTTTGATGGCGACAATGCCGGGCGCAAGGCCGCCTGGCGCGCTCTGGAAAACTCACTGGAAGCCCTTGCCGACAATAAGCGGCTCGGCTTCATCTTCCTGCCACAGGATGACGATCCGGACAGCTATATCCGCGCCCACGGCAAGGAGGAATTTGAGCGACAGGTCAAGCAGGCGATGCCGCTCTCCGATTTTTTGTTGCGCGAACTGGCCCAACGCTGCGACCTGACCAGCTCCGAAGGCAAGGCGCAGTTGATCTACGAAGCCAAGCCACTGCTACTCAAACTGCCGACGCCGCTACTACGCCTGCAACTGGTCAAACGCCTGGCTGAAGCCAGCGGTTTCGCGCAGAGCGAAGTCGAGCGCCTGTGCGAACTTAAATCCTACACCCCTGCCGCACCACCCAAAACCAAACGGGCGGCGCCCTCACTGACCCGCAACCTCTTGCTCCTCATTCTGCACAAACCACAACTCGCCGCCGCCCTGCCGCTGGATCTGTTGCCCGACACCCCTGAGCGCGCCGCCCTTGTCCGCCTCCATGATCTGGTCAGCGCCAACCACGAAGCATCAAGCTATGCCGGTTTGCGCGAACAATTGCGCGGCCTCCCCGAAGAGGCATTAATCGAAAGTGCCGCGACGGAACTTCTCGGCCAGCCTTTTGACGAAGGCGAAGCAGAAACAGAATTCAAGGACACTCTGGAACGTCTGCAGGAAGGTGGGCAAAAGCGCGCCTTTGCCGAACTGCAGATCAAAGCCCAACAATTTGGCGTTGCCGGGCTGAGTGCCGCAGAGAAAGTTGCGTACGTTGGATTCCTGACCAAGCTCGGTAACCTCGGACAGGCACAGGAATAATTGAGGCTAAGTTATGGTAAAATCTGCGGTTTTCCGTAATTCAAGGAATCGTATTCATGGCTAAGGCAACAGACACCGCCAAAGAAGCCCCGAAGGCTCGCATCAGCAAGGCCAAGGAGAAGGCTGCAGAAAAGGCGCTGCTCCAGGGCGCAATGGCAGAAAAGCCAGAACCGCTTGATGCTGAAGCGCGCAAGACGCGCCTCAAGGCCCTGATTAAGCTCGGCAAGGATCGCGGCTATCTGACCTATGCCGAAATCAACGACCACCTTCCGGACGATGTCGTTGATGCGGAAAGTATCGAAGCGATCATCTCCACCTTCAGCGACATGAGCATCAAGGTTTTCGACGAAGCCCCGGCTGCCGATGACCTGCTGATGTCCGACACCGCAGCCGCTGCCAACGACGACGATGTCGAAGAACAGGCTGAGCAAGCGCTGTCCACCGTCGATTCCGAATTCGGCCGCACCACCGACCCGGTCCGCATGTACATGCGTGAAATGGGTACGGTTGAATTGCTGACCCGCGAAGGCGAAATCGAGATTGCCAAGCGCATCGAAGATGGCCTCAAGCACATGGTGCAAGCCATTTCAGCTTGCCCGACAACGATTTCCGACATTCTCGAATTGGCCACCAAGGTCGAAAACGAGGAAATGCGCATCGACGAACTGGTCGATGGCGTGATCGACCCGAATGCCGTTGAAGCCCCCCCGGTCGCCGGCTTGCCCGAAGAACTCGGTGACGAGGATGAGGATGGCGAAGATGACGGCGGCGCCGGTGCGGTTTCGGCCTCCATGCTGCAACTCAAGACAGAAGCCCTTGAGCGCTTTGCGATCATCCGTGCAATCCACGTCAAGATGCAAAAAGCACTGCAGAGCAAAGGGCCGCACGACAAAGCCTATCTCAAGCTGCAACAACAGGTTTCTGACGAGCTGCTGAATATCCGTTTCACTTCGCGCTCCATTGAGCGCCTGTGCGATAGCGTACGCGGCATGGTTGACCTGGTGCGCGGCTCGGAAAGAAAAATCCAGCAAATCTGCGTCGACCGCGTCAAGATGCCGCGCCCGCACTTCATTCAATCGTTCCCTGGCAACGAGGTGAATCTTGACTGGGCTGATGGCGAAATCGCCGCCGCCCCCAAGACCTACGTTGCCATCCTGACCCGCAACGGCCCGGCGATCAAGGAAGAGCAAAAGAAACTACTTGCCCTCCAGGATCGCATCGGCATTCCGCTAAAGGATCTCAAGGACATCAACAAGCAGATGTCCACCGGCGAAGCCAAAGCCCGCCGCGCCAAGCGCGAAATGACCGAAGCCAACCTGCGTCTGGTCATCTCGATTGCCAAGAAATACACCAACCGCGGCCTGCAGTTCCTCGACCTGATTCAGGAGGGCAATATCGGCCTGATGAAGGCGGTTGATAAATTCGAATACCGTCGCGGCTACAAGTTCTCGACCTACGCCACGTGGTGGATCCGTCAGGCGATCACCCGCTCGATTGCCGACCAGGCACGGACCATCCGCATTCCGGTTCATATGATCGAAACGATCAACAAGATGAACCGGATCAGCCGCCAGATCCTGCAGGAAACGGGTGCAGAACCCGATCCGGCAACGCTGGCCAAGAAGATGGACATGCCGGAAGACAAGATCCGCAAGATCATGAAGATTTCCAAGGAGCCGATCTCCATGGAAACCCCGATCGGCGACGATGATGACTCCCATCTTGGCGACTTCATCGAGGACTCTGGCACCCTGGCCCCGGCCGATGCAGCGATGTATTCCAGCTTGCGCGGTGTCACCAAGGAAATCCTCGACACGCTGACAACGAGGGAAGCCAAGGTTCTGCGCATGCGCTTCGGCATTGAAATGAATACTGATCACACGCTGGAAGAAGTCGGCAAGCAGTTTGACGTCACACGTGAGCGGATTCGTCAAATAGAAGCCAAGGCCCTGCGCAAACTTCGTCATCCAAGCCGTTCCGACAAGCTACGCAGCTTCATCGACACCAACGGCAGTTAAAGCTTTCGGGCCCGTAGCTCAGTTGGTTAGAGCAGAGGACTCATAATCCTTTGGTCCACGGTTCAAGTCCGTGCGGGCCCACCATAAAAACAAGGGGTTACAGGAATGTAACCCCTTGTTTTTATTTGGCAGGAAAATGCTAGGAAATATCCCTAGTTATTTTATTTTTACGGGCTGACCCACACTATAGCCTAGTGCGTCGCCGCATCATTCCGGCTTTCGTTTGGCGATACGCGACCACTTCGGACCACGCAGACGAATGCTCTGCTAGAACCACTTCTCGAATTTTTTTGTAGGCAGGATGTATCTGCTCCGCCTCAGACAGGCGACCCACCAAGCTCGCAAGCACCTTGCTCTTGAGTGGTTCATTTTTGGTAACCTCCAGCGTTTTTCTCAACTCCCTGATCTTCTTGATCGTCACCATCGAGCGTATTACCCGCCCCGAACAGTAGCGCAACCCGATTGAAGCAACCTACTTAAAATCTGTATATCCGGATTT
>CAXYZX010000009.1:0-30814 GCA_964293845.1 uncultured Dechloromonas sp. | reverse complement strand
GCGACGGTGATTCCTTCGTGATCAACGGCGTCAAGCAGTTCATCACCACCGGCAAATACGCCCACATGGCGATTGTCTTTGCGGTAACCGACAAGGCGGCCGGCAAGAAAGGTATTTCCTGCTTCCTGGTACCGACCAATACGCCGGGCTTCATCGTCGGCCGCACCGAAGACAAAATGGGCCAGCACGCCTCGGATACCGTGCAAATCATCCTAGAAAACTGCCGCGTGCCGGCCTCCGCCCTGCTTGGCAAGGAAGGTGAAGGCTACCGGATCGCCCTCTCCAACCTCGAAGCCGGGCGCATCGGCATCGCTGCGCAAAGCATCGGCATGGCCCGCGCTGCCTTTGAAGCCGCTGTCCGCTACGCCAAGGAGCGGGTCACCTTTGGTGTGCCTATCATTGAGCATCAGGCGGTCAATTTCCGCCTCGCCGACATGAATACGCTGCTCGATGCCGCCCGCCTGATGGTCTGGCGCGCCGCTCTGCTCAAGGATGCCGGCAAGCCGTGTCTGAAAGAAGCCTCGATGGCCAAGATGTTCGCCTCCGAAGCAGCCGAGAAGATCGCTTCCGACGCCATCCAGATCCACGGCGGCGTCGGTTACACCTCTGACTTCCCGGTCGAGCGCATCTACCGCGACGTGCGCATTTGCCAGATTTACGAGGGCGCCAACGACATTCAACGTCTTGTTATCGGGCGCAGCATCGCCAGCGAGTAAGCACTCACAATAGCGGTCGACGGGCATAAAAAACCCCCGCGACCGCAACAATAAGGAGACAAAAATGACCGAATCCGGCAAAACGCCCATCGATTTCTATTTCGACTTTTCCAGCCCCTACGGCTATTTGATGGCCGAGAAGATCGACGCCGTCGCTGCCAAGCACGGCCGCAAGGTCAAATGGCACCCGATTCTGCTTGGTGTCATTTTCCAGGCTACCGGTTCTCGGCCGCCAGCCGACACTGTCAGCAGCAAGGGCATCTACATGCTCCACGACTTCCACCGTTCGGCGCGTTTCCTCGGCGTGCCCTACAACCCGCCCAGCCGCTTCCCGCTGCCAACTCAAAATGCCGCACGCGCCTATTACTGGCTGCATGCTCAGGATTGTGCGCTGGCCCGGCAATTTGCGCTGGCCGTTTACCGTAGCTTTTTCGTAGACGATCTGGATATCTCGGCGCCCGAAACGGTGCTGGAAATTGGCGCCAAACTGGGTGTCGACCGCAACAGTCTGGCCGCCGCGCTGCAAACCCCCGAAATCAAGGCCAAGCTCAAGGAACAGTGCGAAATGGCCTTGCAGGCCGGCGTTTTCGGCTCGCCACACGTCATCATCGACGGCGAAGCCTTCTTTGGCGCCGACCGTCTGCCACAGATCGAGCACTGGCTGGCTACCGGTGGTTTCTGAGCAAGCCATGCAACGAATCTGCGTCTTCTGCGGCGCCAATGCCGGCCACAATCCGCTTTACCGCAGTGCAGCGGAGAAGCTCGGTCGCCTGCTCGCGGCACGTGGCATTGAGTTGGTCTATGGCGGTGGCAATGTCGGGCTCATGGGCGCGCTTGCCGATGCCTGCCTGGAGGCTGGCGGCACAGTTATCGGCGTCATCCCGGAAGCCCTGATGGGCAAGGAAGTCGCCGGTCGCCACGTCGATCACCGAGCGCTGACCCGCCTTGAAGTGGTCGATTCCATGCACACGCGCAAAGCGCGCATGGCCGAGTTGGCTGACGGTTTCATCGCCCTGCCCGGCGGCTTCGGCACTTTCGAGGAATTCTGCGAAGTACTGACCTGGGGGCAACTCGGGTTTCACGTGAAACCGATGGGCCTGCTCAATGTGAATGGCTTTTACGACCCGTTGCTGGCGCTTTTCAATCACGCCGTTGGCGAAGGTTTTCTGCGTGAGCAGAACCGGGCGATGGTACTGGCCGCCAGCGATATAGAAACCTTGCTGGTCAGCATGAATAACTACCAACCTGAGCCGGTCAGCAAATGGTTGAAAGAAGAAAAACAGTTGTAAGGCAAGACGCCGCAAGTATCACTCAAGAAACACAAGCGAAAAAAAGCGAGGAGACATGACTCAACTTAAAACTCAACTCAACCCGCGTTCGGCCGATTTTCAAGCTAACGCGGCAGCCATGGAAACGGTCGTCAGCGACCTCCATGACAAAGTTCAAAAGATCGCTCTCGGCGGCCCGGAAGCGGCCCGTCAGAAGCATCTGGCACGCGGCAAATTGCTCCCTCGCGAGCGCGTCAATGGCCTGCTCGACCCCGGCACACCCTTCCTCGAAATCGGTCAGTTCGCGGCCTATGGCATGTATGGCGGCGATGTGCCGGCGGCCTCGGTGATTGCCGGCATCGGCCGCGTCGAAGGGGTCGAATGCATGATCGTCGCCAACGATGCCACGGTCAAAGGCGGCACCTATTACCCGCTGACCGTGAAAAAGCATCTGCGGGCGCAGGAAATTGCCCTGGAAAACCGCCTGCCCTGTGTCTATCTGGTCGATTCCGGCGGCGCCTTCCTGCCCATGCAGGATGAAGTCTTTCCCGACAAGGAGCACTTCGGACGCATCTTTTTCAACCAGGCCAACCTGTCGGCGCAAGGCATTCCACAGATCGCCGCCGTGCTCGGCTCGTGTACCGCCGGTGGCGCCTACGTGCCAGCGATGTGCGATGAGTCGATCATCGTCAAGAATCAGGGCACGATTTTTTTGGGCGGCCCGCCGCTGGTCAAAGCAGCGACCGGTGAAGTGGTGACTGCGGAAGACCTCGGTGGCGCCGATGTGCATACGCGCATTTCCGGCGTCGTCGATCATCTGGCCGAAAACGATGCTCATGCGCTGGCCATCGCGCGCCGCATCATCAAGGATCTGAACTGGAAAAAAGCGCCATCGGTGACGTTGACCGCACCCGTTGCGCCACGCTATCCGACGCAGGAGTTGTACGGCGTCATTCCGACTGATAGCAAAAAACCTTTCGATGTGCGCGAAATCATTGCCCGCGTTGTCGATGACTCCGATTTCGATGAATTCAAGGCGCGTTACGGCACGACGCTGGTTTGTGGCTTTGCGCGAATTTACGGCTACCCGGTGGGGATTGTCGCCAATAACGGCATCCTGTTCAGCGAATCGGCGTTGAAGGGTGCGCACTTCATCGAACTCTGCGCCCAGCGTGGCATTCCGCTGGTTTTCCTGCAAAACATCACCGGCTTCATGGTCGGTCGCAAGTATGAAAATGGCGGCATCGCCCGTGATGGCGCCAAGATGGTGACGGCCGTCGCCACCGCCAAGGTGCCGAAATTTACTGTCGTCATCGGCGGCAGCTTCGGCGCCGGCAACTACGGCATGTGCGGCCGCGCCTACTCGCCGCGCTTCCTGTGGATGTGGCCGAATGCCCGCATTTCGGTGATGGGCGGCGATCAGGCGGCTGGCGTACTGGCCACCGTCAAGCGCGATGGCATGGAAGCCAGCGGCAAGACGTGGACGGCCGAGGAGGAAGCCGCCTTCAAGGCACCGATCCGCGAACAGTACGAAACCCAGGGCCATCCCTACTACGCCAGCGCCCGCCTGTGGGACGACGGCATCATCGACCCGGCCGACACCCGCCGCGTCCTTGGTCTCGGCCTCTCCGCCGCGATGAACGCCCCCGCCGAAGAAACGAAGTTCGGCATCTTCCGGATGTAAGGAGCAAACATGTACCAGACACTAGAAATCGAAACTCAGGGCAAGGTCGCCACGATCTGGATGAATCGTCCCGATGTGCACAATGCCTTTGACGAAGCCCTGATCAAGGAATTGACCGCCGCCTGTAAAGCTCTCGATGGCGACGACGCCGTCCGGGTCGTCATCCTCGCTGGCCGTGGCAAAAGCTTTTCGGCCGGCGCTGACCTCAATTGGATGAAGCGCGCCGCCAACAACAGCGTCGAAGAAAACATGACCGATGCGCGCGCCCTGGCCAGCATGCTGCGCACTCTCGCCGAGATGAAAAAGCCGACCATTGCCCGCGTTCACGGCGCCGCTTTGGGTGGCGGTACCGGGCTGACTGCCGCTTGCGATATCGCCGTGGCGTCGACCAAAGCCATCTTCGCCACCTCGGAAGTCAAATTCGGCATCATCCCTTCCGCCATCAGCCCTTATGTCGTGCGTGCCATCGGCGCCCGTCAGGCCTACCGCTACTTTCAGTCCGCCGAACGTATCGATGCCAGCCGTGCCCGCGAACTCGGTCTCGTGCATGAAGCCGTCGAACCGGAAGCACTCGATGCCAAGGTGCAGGAAATCGTCGCTGCGCTGATTCAAGGTGGGCCGCTGTCACAAGCCGCCGCCAAGGACCTGATCCGCGCCGTCGATAACCAGCCGATCAACGACACGCTGGTTGAAGATACCGCCCACCGCATCGCTTATCTGCGTGCCACGCCAGAAGCCAAAGACGGCATCGCCGCCTTCCTCGACAAGCGCCAGCCCGGCTGGCTTGCGGAGTAATCGCCATGTTCAACAAAATCCTGATCGCCAATCGCGGCGAGATCGCTTGTCGAGTGATCAAGACCGCCCGCCGCATGGGTATCCGCACGGTTGCCGTCTATTCCGAAGCCGATGCCAACGCGCGCCATGTGCGCCTCGCCGACGAAGCCGTGCTGCTCGGCCCGGCCGCTGCCCGCGAATCCTATCTGGTCGCCGACAAAATTCTTGATGCCGCCAAGCGCACCGGCGCTCAGGCCGTCCATCCCGGCTATGGTTTCCTCTCCGAGAATGCCGATTTTTCTGAAGCCTGTGCTGCCAACGGCATCACCTTCATCGGGCCGCCGGCCTCGGCAATTCGCGCCATGGGTTCGAAATCGGAAGCCAAGAAGCTGATGGGCAAAGCAGCTGTACCGCTCACCCCGGGCTATCACGGCGATGATCAAGACCCCGCCCTGCTGCACCGTGAAGCTGACCAGATCGGTTACCCGGTACTGATCAAGGCCGCAGCTGGCGGTGGCGGCAAAGGCATGCGCCTGGTCGAAAAAAGCGAAGATTTCCTCGATCTGCTCGCCTCCTGCAAACGCGAGGCGACCTCCAGCTTCGGCGATGAACATGTGCTGATCGAGAAATACATCACCAAGCCGCGCCACATAGAAATCCAGGTTTTTGCCGATACTCAGGGCAACTGCGTTTACCTGTTTGAACGCGACTGTTCGGTGCAGCGCCGCCACCAAAAAGTCCTGGAAGAAGCGCCCGCCCCCGGCATGACGCTGGAACGCCGTCGCCAGATGGGCGAAGCCGCCGTCGCCGCTGCCAAAGCGGTCGGCTACGTCGGCGCCGGTACCGTCGAGTTCATCGCCAATCAGGATGGCTCGTTTTATTTCATGGAAATGAACACCCGCCTGCAGGTCGAACACCCGGTCACCGAAATGATCACAGGACAGGATCTGGTTGAATGGCAACTGCGTGTCGCTGCCGGCCAGCCGCTACCGCTGGCGCAGGAACAATTGCAGATTCGCGGCCACGCGCTGGAAGCGCGCATCTATGCCGAGGATGCCAGCAAGGGTTTTCTGCCCTCGACCGGTAAGCTGATCCGCCTCGCGCCGCCGGCTGAAAGCATCAATGTCCGGATCGATACCGGGGTCGAGGAAGGCGATGAAATCACGCCTTACTACGACCCGATGATCGCCAAACTGATCGTCTGGGACGAGCATCGCGATGCGGCACTGGCCCGTATGCGCAAGGCGCTGGCTGATTATCAGGTGGCCGGCGTCACCACCAACATTGACTTCCTGTCGCGTCTCGTCGCCTGCCCGGCCTTTGCCGGCGCCGACCTCGATACCGGCCTGATCGAACGTCAGAAGGATTTTCTCTTCCCGCCCGTCCTGGCTGTGCCACGCGATGCGCTGCTGGTTGCCACGGTCGGCGAATTGCTCTGGGAACAGCACGAAGCGAAGCAGAAGGCCAAGACCAGCGGTGACCCGTGGTCGCCTTGGCACGCCCGCGACGGTTGGCGGATGAACCTGTCCGCCGCCCGCATGGTGGGATTTCGCGATGGCGACAGTCTGATCGAAGCGCAGGTGCGCTACCAGCGCGACCAGTGGGCCATTACGATCAACGGTGAAACAACCCTGGCGCGCGGCAAGAAGCTTGAAGGTGACCAGTTTGCCGTCGAAATCGACGACCGTCGCCTGATTGCCAGCGTTGTTGCGGTCGACGACAAAAGACACGTCTTTTTACATGGTGCAACCTACATCCTGCTCCGTGACGATCCGCTGCACCTAGTCGAAGCCGGTGGCGCGCAAGGTGGCGGCCTGACTGCACCAATGCCGGGCAAGGTCGTCGCCCTGCTCGCCCAGCCCGGTCAAAAAGTCGACAAAGGCACGCCTTTGCTAATCCTCGAAGCGATGAAAATGGAACACACCATCACCGCCCCCGCCGCCGGCACTGTCAAGGCTTTCTGCTATGCGGCTGGCGAGCAGGTTAGCGATGGCACGGCGCTGGTCGAGTTTGAGGGGGAAGCGTGATTGGAGATGCCACATGGCAACTAACTGGCAAGTAAATCAGCGTATGCTATATGGGAAAATGGCGTCTTAAGCATTGGTGCAATCAGTTCGCTGGTAGCTCAGCTTATTGGATGCCCCCCGCTGAATAGGTGCCACTTTGTCGCCCACAACCAGATAGCCGATGATTAATGATCCCAAGACTCAACCCTAATTGAATGGAACCGACTGGCTCGCGAAACACCACCTAAAAAGGAATGCTGGGCATCCCCAGATTGGCCATATACCGATCATAAATACCCTGAATACACAGGGCGTATTCGCCATGCGACAAGCCCTTTCGCTCTTGGGACTCTTAATCTCTGGATTCGTCTATGCCGCCGCCGTCTAATTTTTCGCCAATAAATCAAATGGATAAGATTCACATGAATATTTATGGGGAAGGTAAAACCTAGCAGACCTCATTTAGTTGCATCCAACTGGTGAACTGGAAATCATGCCGCCATCCATCTTGAAATACTTCGATATCGCGCGACGGCTCGGGGCCGGAATAAAGTGCCCGGCCTGCCAGAGTACGCACTGCCGGCCATCAAGATGGAACTCAAAGCATGAAAAACTGGGCGCCGATGGCTATCGGCCATACCGTTGCGATGACTGCACGAACCGCTTTCTTGCCGCCAACCGCGCTGCCTTGGAACGGACTCTGATCAACGGCACCGCTGGCACCCTGCTGGGTTTCGGCGTGCTGATCGCCGGCGATCTTTGGTTTGAAAGCTTCGACAACCCAATACCCAAGCGTGTGGAACCGGTCTCGACGCTTCCTTCAGGAAAAGCCATTACTAGCACCGAGACCCAACGCCGAGCGGAAGATGAGGCTTCCGGGGCCAATGAAGATCCGACCGAGCTTGCCGAAAAACTGCAAAAAGCCGCCGAGGATGGCGATGTTCGAGCAATGCTTCAACTCGGACGAGACTTGGCTAGCGGGAACAAAATCCCGAAGGATGTCGAGCAAGCAGCAAAATGGATTCAACTGGCGGCAGCTACTGGCAACGCTGAGGGAATGTTTGAACTGGGACGTATATATCGTGATGGCGTTGGGTTGGCGCAGAATTCCGTCCGCGCCTACGCCTGGTTCAGCCGGGCCGCAGCCGCCAATCATCTCACTGCCATACAATCGCGTGACGAACTTGTTCTGACGATGAGCGAGGAGAAACTGGAGGAGGCCTACATATTGACGTCATCCGCAGAACCAGTTGCCAACACCGTACGGCGGAAGTAGTGAGCGGAATTGCCATGCACGACCGTCCCCAGTAACCACTTGATCCCTCATATCTGCAGGAACATCCATGTCCAAGCAAATTCTTCTCGACAAGCCTCGGGCGTCTGGTGGGCGCTGATGAAGACGCCCAATTTCCCGCCTATCTTTTCAGCGATTCGGTGAGTTGTTTTGTCGGGCAGGTGTTTCTGCTGCGCGGCGGCTGGGTGAGGCGCTAGCGACGCTCGATCCCGCTACGTTCTGAACTCGAATCGCCGTTTGCTATCTGCTTTCACTCAACCTAGCCAAACCCTTCTAAATTTACTCCTGAGCCATCTCCATGTCCCTTCCCACCCAAGTCAAAATCGTCGAAGTTGGCCCACGCGATGGTCTGCAGAACGAAAAACAGGTCGTTTCGACCGAGATCAAGATCGAATTGATCAATCGGCTGGCCGCGGCGGGAGTTCGAGTCATCGAAGCCACCTCTTTTGTCTCGGCCAAGTGGGTGCCGCAGATGGGCGATAATTCGGCGGTGATGCAAGGCATTCAACGCCATCCTGCTGCGGTCTACCCGGTTTTGACGCCAAATTTGCAGGGCTTCGATGCGGCAATTCAGGCCGGGGCGACGGACGTGGCGATTTTTGGCGCCGCATCGGAGAGCTTTTCGCGCAAAAACATTAATTGTTCGATTGCCGAAAGCCTGAAACGCTTTGAACCCATACTTTCAGTCGCCTCTTCATTGGAAATCAAGGTACGCGGCTATGTTTCCTGTGTGGTTGGCTGCCCTTACGAGGGGGCGATTGACCCGCAAAAAACCGCCGAAGTCGCCAGGACACTGTTCGACATGGGCTGCTACGAAGTTTCGCTGGGTGACACCATCGGAGTCGGCAACCCGCTGTCGATCAGCCGCATGATAGAAGCCTGCGCCAGACTGGTGCCAATTCAAAACCTGGCCGGTCACTACCACGACACCTACGGCATGGCGATCGCCAATATCTACGCCTCGCTGCAGATGGGCATGGCCACATTTGACAGCTCGATCGCCGGCCTCGGCGGCTGCCCTTATGCCAAGGGGGCATCAGGCAATGTCGCCAGCGAAGACGTCGTCTATTTATTACAAGGATTAGGCATTGAAACCGGCATTGATCTGGCTAAACTGGCGGCTATCGGCGACTGGATATCCAGCGCCATCAACCGCCCGAATGGTGCCAAGGCCGGCCGGGCACTCTGTGCCGGAAATGTCTAGTGAGCCTTTTTTCAACCGTTGCTGATTTTCTCAAGCCAGCTCCACCACTTAGCCCGGCGGTGGAAAAGGCTCTGGAACGTATCGACGAACTGGTCAGTCCGCTGCTCAAATCGGTCAGCGGCTTCGAACACAAGCTCAGTGGCTCCCTGGAATACGCGCTGGGTTACTGCGACGGCCTGATCAGCGGCCTGCCAGGGCCTATCGATCTCAACCGCCAGGCCTTCTCCAGCGATCCGCTGGTCCATGCCCTGTTTGCTACGGCCAGCGATATCGATCAGATGCTCGGGCGCAGTCAGGCAGTGCGTGATTACCTGGCCGATCCCGGCTGCTGGGAAAGCGCGCATTTCTACGCGCTGTTTGCCGCCCGCCGCCAGCAAAAAAAACAAATGGGCATGTCAGTTCAGGGCGATGTCGTGCAGACCGATGTCCCGCAACTGGTTCTCTATTTTTCCGATCAAACCCTGATCCAGCCAAGCTGTTCATTGGAAAAAACGCTGGCGCTCCTGCGCTCGACTGCGCTCGATAGCCTGCTGAGCGCCTTTCATGACCACGTTGAAGCCCTGCGCGCTGAACGCGAAGGACTGCGTGCCGACCTTTCGGTGGAACGCGCCCATCTGACCACCCTGCGCGGCAAAACGGCCGGGCAGGAATTTCAGGTCCACACCCGCCATCTCAGCGAACTCGACAGCCGACTGCGGCAATCGGCCGAATCCCTGATGCCGGATCAACTCGTTGATGCCCTGGCTGAATTTCTGCACGCGCCGGAATGCTCGCTGGCCCTCTCCCCGGTCAAAATAACCGTTGACCGACTGGGCGTCGTCAGCGATGCCAACAGTGAAGATGCCAATGTTCACACCCTCGACTTCCCGGAACTAAACGCCCGCGACAAGCGTCACTATCTGGTCATGCTGGCTCGCATCAGCCGCGACGAAGCCCTTGAAGCGGTCGAGACCGTACGCGACCAACAACACCGATTCATGCTTATCTGATGGTTACCTCACCCTGCATCAACATTTGTAAAATGGACTCGGCCAGCGGACTCTGCCTCGGTTGCCTGCGCACCATAGACGAAATCACGCTGTGGTCGCGCGCCGACGAAAGCACACGGATCAATATTCTGGCCGCTGTCGCCAGACGGCGCGAGCCATTACAGAGCAAGCCGCAATTTGAATGTGACCGCAATGACTGAAGACGAACAATACCTCTGCGTCGGCATCTGCATGGCCGACCCCGACTCCGGTTACTGCCTGGGTTGCGGCCGTCCGCCACTGGATAGTCCACAAATCGTCGCTGAAGTAGTCAAACCAACGACCACCATCCAACCCGCCCAAGGCGATCAGGACACCCCGGAATGAGCGTCACCCTGCCGCCATCGCTGCTCGTCCTTGAGCGCGGCTGGCTATCGGCCAACAACATCCTGTGTTTCGACGGTAACAGCGCGACGCTGGTTGATAGTGGCTACGTCACCCACGCAGAACAGACAGTGGATATCGTCGACCACGCCTTGCGCGGTCGACGCCTGGAAAAGCTGATAAATACGCACTCCCACTCCGACCACATCGGCGGCAATGCGGCCCTGCAAAAAGCCTTTGACTGCCGGATCATCGTTCCCGCCGGCCTGCACGCCACCATCGCCGACTGGGATCAGGATGCCCTGTTGCTCTCGCCACTCGGCCAGCAAGGTGCGCGCTTTCAGCACGACAGCTTGATTGATGCCGGCAGTGAAATCGAGATGGGCGAACTGACCTGGCAGGCGCTGGCCGTGCCCGGTCACGACATGGAGGCGCTGGCCTACTACAACCCGGACAAACGCATCCTGATCTCCGGCGACGCGCTGTGGGAAAACGGTTTCGGCGTTATCTTCCCGGAACTGCTCGGTGAAGCCGATGGCCTCGCCAGTACCCGTGAAACCCTGGAAATGCTCGCCCGCCTCGACCTTGAGATCATCATTCCCGGCCACGGCAGCCCATTTGTTGCGGTCGACGCAGTTTTTGAGCGTGCTTTTCGTCGCCTCAACAGCTTTCAGACCAATATCGAACAACTGGCCTGGCACGCCATCAAGGTCATTGTTTCCTTCGCCATGATGGAAAAGCGGCGCCTGCCGATTGCTGATTTCCCAGCCTTCATCCTCAATCTGCCCTTCGCGGTCGATGTAAACACCCGCTACCTGAACCTGCCAGATAGCAAAATGATAGAACGTGTCGAGCGCGAACTACTCTTGGTGAATGCCCTACGCCGCGAGGACGGCTGGCTGGTCGCCGGCTAAGCACCAATTATTTGCGGCGGTAGCAACCGACTGCTACCCGGCCTCCCTTTGAATTGCCCAGAATGTCCCTTCCACACTACAACGCAAAGGAGACAACCATGGCTGCAAAGAAAATTCTGATGATCACCGGCGATTTCACCGAGGATTACGAAACGATGGTGCCGTTTCAGGCACTTTTGATGGTCGGCCACACTGTACACGCCGTTTGTCCGGGCAAAAAAGCGGGCGAACAGGTGCGCACGGCCATTCATGATTTTGAAGGCGACCAGACCTATTCCGAAAAGCCCGGCCACAATTTCACGCTGAATGCGACTTTCGATGAAATTGACGTCGCTGCCTATGACGCACTCGTTATCCCCGGTGGTCGCGCCCCGGAATATCTGCGTCTCAACCCCAAGGTGATCGCCGCCGTTCAGCACTTCGCCAGCGCCAACAAACCAATCGCTGCCATCTGCCACGGCGCCCAGTTATTGAGCGCCGCCGGCGTGCTGAGCGGTCGCTCATGTAGCGCCTACCCGGCCTGCGCTCCGGAGGTTAAATCGGCCGGCGGCACCTACGCCGATATCCCGGTTGATCAGGCACACGTTGATGGCAATCTGGTGACTGCCCCAGCCTGGCCGGCACACCCGGACTGGCTGGCCAAATTCCTGCAGGTACTGGGAACGCGGATCGAACTGTAATGATCGAAAGGGGTAACAATAGCCGTTGCCCCTTCACCAAGCGGAGCATTCCATGTGTGAAATCTACGTCAAGGCCGACCCCATCCTCTACGAGTCGCGCTCCCGCTCGCTGCGCATCCACGGTTGCGTCACCAAGATCCGGCTGGAAAACCTGTTCTGGGACATCCTTGCCGAACTCGCCGCCAGCGACGGCTATAACACCAATCAACTGATCACCAAGCTCTGCGACGAATTGCTCGACTACCGCGGTGAAATTGAAAACTTCAGTTCATTTCTCCGCGTCTCCTGCCTGCGCTATCTGACCCTCAGAAAAGGCGTTGGCGAGCGCCCGGTGCTAAGCATAGTCGACAAAAATGCCGCCTGAGCCAGCGCAATACACTCAGTTGACAGGCAGCGCGCGGTGCACCAGATTGACCCAGTAACTCACCCCCAGGGTCAGCAATTCATCATTGAAATCGTAATGCGGGTTGTGCAAAGTACAGCCGCCGGTGCCCGGCCCATTGCCCAGCCAGACATAGCAACCCGGCTTCTCGCGCAGCATGTAGGCGAAGTCCTCCGCACCCATTGACGGCAGGATGTCAGTAAGCACACGCTCCCCCCCGAACACTTCACTAGCCACCTCTCGACAAAAACTAGTCTCTGTAACGCTGTTGACCGTAGGCGGGTAACGGTGGTCAAAGGTGACGCTGATTTGCGCTCCGTTGGCCGCGGCAATGCCGCTGCACAGGCGCTCGATAGCACGCTCGACCGTCTGCTGCACCTCGGGCTTGAAACTGCGGATGGTGCCGCGCAAAACCACTTCTTCCGGAATGATGTTCCACGCTTCGCCGGCATGAAATTGCGTCACACTGACCACGGCGGCGTCACAGGGATGCAGAGTGCGACTGACGACAGTTTGCATCGCCTGCACCAACTGCGAACCGGCGACGATGGAATCGACCCCCTGATGCGGCATGGCGGCATGGCAGCCGTGGCCGCGCACGAAAATCTCGAAAGCGCAGGTGCCGGCCATGACCGGTCCCGGCATCACGGCAATTTCGCCAACCGGGATACCCGGCCAGTTGTGCAAGCCATAAACAGATTCAACCGGGAAGCGCTCGAACAAGCCGTCCTCAATCATCACTGCCGCCCCACCTTCCGATTCCTCGGCGGGCTGGAAAATAAATACGGCAATGCCGTCGAAATCCGGATGGCTCGCCAGATAACGCGCGGCACCGAGCAGGATAGCGGTATGGCCATCGTGACCACAGGCGTGCATCTTGCCCTGATAGCGCGAGTGATGCGGAAACTCGTTCATCTCAGCCAGTGGCAGCGCATCCATATCAGCCCGCAGGCCTATCATGCGCGTCGATGTACCGGCGCGCAGCACACCAACAACGCCGGTTTTGGCGATGCCGCGATGGACCTCAAGCCCATAGCGCTCAAGTTCTGCAGCGACCAGATCAGCCGTGCGATTTTCGTTAAAGGCCAGTTCCGGATGGGCGTGAATGTCGCGGCGCTGCGTCGTCAATTCAGCCAAAAACGGCAGGTCGAGGAGGGGAATAGTCGGGGGCATGGCAGTCTCCTAGTTTCTTACTATTATGCCCAAGGTTGCTTGCCTGCGCCGCCTTGATTATGCTGTGGCTCATGGATCTCATTCTCATCAGCGGGCTTTCGGGTTCCGGCAAGTCAGTGGCCCTGCATCTGCTCGAAGATGCAGGCTACTACTGCGTGGATAATTTGCCGGTCGTCATGCTCACCGTGCTCGTCCGCATGCTCAAGGATGAGGGCATCAGCAAGGTCGCCGTGGCAATCGATGCCCGCTCCGGCCACGGTATCGAATTACTCACCGACAAGCTCGCCCTGCTGGAAAAAGAGCAGACCAGAGCGACCTTCATTTTTCTGCACGCCAACTCGGAAACCCTGCTCAAACGCTATTCCGAGTCACGCCGGCGGCACCCGCTGGCGACCAACGGGCAAACACTGGAAGAAGCGATACGTGCCGAAAGCACCATGCTGGACCCGATTTCCACCCTCGGACATCGCATCGACACCAGCAATCTCAAGGCCAATGCCTTGCGTGAATGGATACGCCAATTCATTGAGTCCGCCCCGGGTAGTGGACTGACGCTGATGTTTGAATCCTTCGGTTTCAAGCACGGCATCCCCCTTGATGCCGATTTCGTCTTCGACGTCCGCTGCCTGCCCAACCCGCACTACGACCCTGACTTGCGCGCATTGACCGGCAAGGACCAACCCGTTGTAGCCTTCCTTGAGGCCGAGGAAGAAGTTCGCCAGATGCGTAACGACATCTGCCGCTTTGTCGCCACCTGGCTACCCTGCTTCATCCGCGACAACCGCAATTACCTGACGGTCGCCATTGGCTGTACCGGTGGTCAGCACCGCTCGGTTTATATCGCCGAATGGCTGGCCAGCGAGTTTTCAGCGCGCGCCCGCGTCCTGGTGCGGCATCGGACACTCGCCGGCGGTTAGGCAAGATGCACTGGCTGGCGCTCATCAAGCCCGGCGACTGGCTGCTTATTCTTCTTGGCGCAGTGCTGGTCGGCGTCAGCTTTCCCCTGTTCTGGCAAGGCGGCCTCGCTGACCGCGCGATTGTTCGACAAAATGGACAAGTCTTTGCCGAAGTCGATCTGCGCAGCAGCCGCCAACTCGCAGTTCCCGGCCCCTTGGGGCAAACACTGATTGCCATTGAGCCGGGGCGGGCACGCGTACTCTCCGACCCCGGACCACGCCAATACTGCGTCCGTCAGGGCTGGCTGATGCGCCCCGGCGAAATTGCCATCTGCGCTCCCAATCGCGTCAGCGTACAGATTAGTGGGCGGACCAAAGTTTATGACTCAATCAGTTATTGAGCTTACCGTCACCGACCAAGACCGGCGCATCGCCTGGCTGGCGACAGCGGCGGTTGCCCTGTCACTGGTTGATGCAGCGATACCCAGCCCGCTTCCCGGCGTCAAACCCGGCTTGGCCAATATTGTCACCCTGGTTGTTCTAACCCGTTACGGCTGGGCCACAACGGTCTGGGTCAGTGCGCTGCGCGTACTGGCCGGCAGCCTGCTACTCGGCTACTTTCTTGCACCTGGCTTCTTTCTCTCGCTTTCCGGCACGGTCTGCAGCCTCGCCACCCTGGGCCTCGCCCGCCATTTGCCCGGGCGCTGGTTTGGCCCGGTCAGTCTGAGCATACTGGCTGCCTTCGCCCATATTGGCGGACAACTTTTACTGGCTCGCATCTGGCTGATACCGCATGATGGCGTCTTTCTGCTGACCCCGATTTTTGCGCTCGCCGCACTGGTTTTTGGCACCATCAACGGGCTGATCGCCGCTAAACTATTGAGCGATACGCCACCCCCACCGGAGCCTGACCATGCCTAAGACGATTTGCCTCGCGCTCACCGGCGCCTCCGGCATGCCCTACGGTCTGCGCCTGCTCGAATGCCTGCTCAACGCCGGCTGCAAGGTGCAACTGCTTTATTCACAAGCCGCTCAGGTGGTTGCCCGGCAGGAAATGGATTTCGAACTTCCCTCACGCCCGGCAGATGCCCGCGCCGCCCTGCTCCAGCGCTTTGTTGCGGTCGACCCGGAAAATCTCGCCGTTTTTGGTCGTGAAGAATGGTTTGCCCCAGTTGCCTCCGGCTCCAACCCCGCCGATGCGATGGTGGTTTGCCCGTGCTCGATGGGTACGCTGGCAGCAATTGCCCAAGGCCTGGCCGACAATCTGATCGAACGCGCCGCCGACGTCATGCTCAAGGAAAGTCGCAAACTGGTATTGGTTCCACGTGAAACCCCGTTCTCGGCTATCCACCTTGAAAACATGCTGCGTCTATCGCGTGCCGGGGCAATCATTCTGCCGCCCAGCCCCGGTTTTTATCAGCATCCAAAAACCGTCGAAGATATCGTCGATTTTGTCGTCGCCCGCATCCTTGACCAGTTGGCGATTCCGCACCAACTTATGCAACGCTGGGGTGAATAATGGGTTGGTTTGACGCCTCGCGCTCGGTGAATTCACCGACCATTGAAATCCTCAATATTTCATTGTTTCCGCTCAATACCGTGCTTTTCCCGGGCAGCGTATTGCCATTGAAAATTTTTGAGCAGCGCTACCTCGACATGGCCGCCGTCTGCCTGAAGGAGAGCAAACCCTTCGGCATCTGCCTGATCGAAGGTGGTAATGAAACCGGCCTGGCGGCCAAACCGCACAGTGTTGGCACGCTGGCCAAAATCATCAACTGGGAGATGGAACAGCTCGGCATCCTGCAAATCACCACGCAAGGTGATCGACGTTTCCGGATTATTGATCAGGAAATCGGCCCCAATCAGTCGCTCAGCGCCAGAGTCGAGATCATTCCCGACAACGGGCCGCTCCCCTTGCCCAGCGAACGCCAGCGCCTGCTGCCCTTGCTGCACCGCGTGATCAAGGATCTTGGCAATGAGCGCATACCGCTGCCGCACCATCTCGACGAAGCCGAATGGGTGGGTTATCGAATCACTGAAGTTCTACCCATACAAAACCTCGCCAAACAAAAACTGTTGGAACTTGAAGACCCGATTGCCCGCCTCGAAATCCTGGAAAAGTATCTCAGCCAGCGCAAATTGCTCGACTAGGGCGCAGCTCGTTTTCTAAACGCCAGATCAACCAGCACGGCAGTCAGGGCGCCGATTGCCCAGCCGGCCATAACGTCGCTAGGCCAATGCACCTGCAGATAGATGCGCGACCATCCAACACTAAGGCTCACTGTCAGCAAGACAAGTCCAAGCGCCAGGCGACAGCCTGCCGGTACTACAAGCCAGATGGCGACAGCTACCGACATCATCTGCGCCGCATGGCCACTGGGGAAGGCCGCATCAGGTGGGATGCTGATCAGGCTGGGGAATAACTCGGGGCGGGCGCGCAAAAAGAGATTTTTCAGCACCAGCACCACTAATGCCGCGCCCAGCAAAGTGGACGAAACCTGCCAGGCATGGGCGCGCAAGCGCCCATGGCAAAATAGAAATAAAGCAACACATGACGGGACAAGTAGCCAAAGCGATCCCAGCCAAGTCGCAGCGAGGAAGAACAGATCGAGCGCCGAAGAACGCTGCGCATTTGCCAGAGCAAGCAGCTTGTAGTCAAACACTTCAAACAAGATAGACCACTCGCTGGCTCAATTCAGTACAAGGGAGCGCCCGAGACGCCCCCGCAACAACTCAAAGAACTTCGGCAAGCTCCTCGCGATGCTCAAGCTCCTTACCGAAATTGGAGACCTCGAGACCCAAGGCATCGCGTGAAGAAATCAGACCGATCGGACGGCCAATTGGATCAACCACCGGCATGTGACGGAAACCGCCTTCAAACATCAGGTGCAAGGCGTGGCCAAAAGGCTTGTCCGGCCCAATCACCAATGGGTTGGGCGTCATGATATCGCCAACCTTGGTACCCAGCGTATCCAGTCCTTCAGCGAGAACCTTGTAAGTCAGATCGCGTTCGGAACAGATGCCGATCAGCGTGCCATCCTGTTGATCAACAACCAGAACTGCTGCTGCACCAAACTGCTTCATATGCGCCGCCACGGCGCGCACACTTTTCTCCGGGGTAGAGGTCAAAAAGTCGCGATTCTGGATAATTTCAAGCACTTCACGATTTGGCATGACTATCTCCTTGTGGTTGGGGTCAGGAGAGAGACCAGCCAAGTTCGTAATCAGTTCCAGAATTGCGTGAACAAAAATACAGCGCGGTGTAAAAACCGACCACTGTTCTGTCTGTTGCCAATCTTTCTACAATCACCGGATCAGGCGCATCACCAGTTTTAATGCGACAAACCTGAAGATGATCAAGAAATGCAGCGGAATCTCAATCAACCCCGGCTCATACATCAGCCAAATGAGGCAAGGTTTGTGCGTTGGCGCCGCGGTTCACTACAACTGTGTACGCCCTGCTCTGTGATCCGAATTTGTCAATTCAGAGCGTCATCCTTGTAATACTTGGTGCCCTTCACCGTAACTTCAGCAGCCACGCCTTTGTCGGTCAGTTGATAGAGCCATACGCCGCTCCCCAACGATACCGCTCCGGCATAGGACGCCCCCTTGTTGCCATCACTTGCCGCTGCCGTCGCCTGAGTGCTGCCCTCCCAGCCAGAATTCACGAAACGGTCAAATGCCGAGGCGTTTTGAAAAACGAATACCAAGTTGAATTTCTTGATGCCGAAACCAAGGCCTGCCTGCACCTCAATCATCTTCATGAAAATTTCCTTGGGCGACCCACCCTTCTTGACGGCGACTCCCTTGCCGGTTCCGCTACCAGCCACCAGAATCTTCATGCCGAAATTACTGAAGGTAGCGTAGCCCGCCGCCGACTCGATAGCCTTCCGGGCCGAGGGTTGTGCTTTGTACAGTTTGGAAAGAACCGCCGTTGACGCCTTGCGTATTTCAGCCCTGTCTTTTTCCTTTTCGCTACCGTTGCCGGCTGCCATTACTGCACCGCCGGAAAGTAACAGCATGCAAAGTCCGAGAACTCTTGAAATCTGAATCATCGTCATGTCTTTAACCCTCCAATGGTTTGAAAAAAACATATTCGCCACCCTAAAGCAGTCATTGCAAGCTTCGACTTACAAAATGGCTTACCAATATCTAGATCGTCAATCATTTGAGACATGGCCGCAGCGAAGGAGTGATACCGAAGCCAGCAGACGAGAGCAGCCTGTTTGGTATCTCAACTGATTTGACAGTGATTTGCATTGTTTGCTGATTAACTGCTGGGTGGATGGCTCTGACATGCGTCATTCGCTTCTTTCAACTGAGCATAGCCGAAATCTGGTAATTCACAACCGACTGGAAAGAGCACGCCTAAGACATACTGAAATCTATCACCTGGCTGTTTGAGCATCAGTTTGCTTGGCCCAAAAACAAAAAGCCCGCCAAAATGGATGGGCTTTACTGGATCAAAATTAGTGGAACACTCTCTTTTGCACTGACTGAAAACTTGGAAGCAGTCTCAACTGTAAGTCTGGCCTGTTTTTTTGGAGCGGGTGAAGGGAATCGAACCCTCGTATGCAGCTTGGGAAGCTACCGTTCTACCATTAAACTACACCCGCTCTGGGCAAGAGCCTTGCATTCTATGCGCAGAAGGCGCCCGGTTCAATCTCCGGCGAGATGGGCGTATTGCCCGGCATGAAACAAAAGCGGCGAGAGATCGGCGGTTTCGGTGAATTTTTCAACCCGGCTGACAAAGATGGTGTGGTCGCCGGCGACATGAATGGTCTCGTTGGCAACTTCAAAACTGGCGCAGCAATCCTTGAACAGTGGGGCACCACCCGCCCCCGCTTGCCAGTGCAGACCGGCAAAGCGGTCTACCGGCCAGGTGGCGAAACGATTTGAGAGGTCTTCCTGATTCACCGCGAGAATATTGATCGCATGGTGGCTGGCGCGGCGGAAGGCTTCGAGGTTGTGCGAAGCATTGTCGAGACACCAGAGCACCAGTGCCGGCTCAAGCGAAACGGCAGCAAATGAGTTGACGGTGAGGCCGATGGGGTGGCCGTCGGGATCGATGGCGGTAACGATGGCGACCCCGGTGGCAAAGCGCCCAAGGGCACTGCGCAGGGTGCGGCTATCGGTTTGCTGCTGGGTCATCGTAAATTGCCGCTCGAAAAAGGCCGTATTATCCGCATTCCCCCGTCGCCCGTCGAGAATGAATTGTCCGAGCAAGCCAGCTTTTCCATCCGCCTGATCGCCTGGCAAAAACATGAAGGCCGCCACGACCTGCCCTGGCAGCAGACGCGCGACCCCTACCGGGTCTGGTTGTCAGAAATCATGCTGCAGCAGACCCAGGTGACTACAGTCATCCCCTACTACCAGCGCTTTCTGAGCAGTTTCCCCGATCTCGTGGCACTGGCCGCCGCTCCCATCGAGCACGTGATCGAACATTGGGCGGGCCTCGGCTATTACGCCCGGGCGCGCAACCTGCACCGCTGTGCGCAGCAGGTTGTTGCGGTCCACGACGGAATCTTCCCCAAAAATCCTGAGCAGTTGAACAACTTGCCCGGCATTGGGCGGTCGACAGCGGCAGCCATCGCTGCCTTTGCTTATGCTCAGCGGGCAGCGATTCTCGATGGCAATGTCAAGCGGGTGCTGTGCCGCCATTTCGCCATCGACGGTTTTCCGGCACAGGCGGCGGTCGACCGCAAACTTTGGGCATTGGCTGAAACCTTGTTGCCGGAAAGCGATATTGAGGCTTACACCCAGGGACTGATGGATCTTGGCGCGACCTTGTGCACGCGAAGTCGCCCACAGTGTTTACGTTGCCCGTTGGCAGAAACCTGCGTGGCCCGACAACAAGGACGCCAGGCAGAATTCCCGGTAGCCAAACAACGGCCGCTTGTACCGGAGCGACGCAGCACCTTCATTCTGATCAGCGATGGCGAGCACATATTGCTCGAACGTCGCCCGCCCAGTGGGCTGTGGGGCGGCTTGCTGGTTCCCCCGGAAGGCGAACCCGAATTCGTCCTCGCCAACCTCGGGCTGAAGCTGCACAGCGCCACTCAAATGGCCCCTTTACGCCATGCCTTTACGCATTTCCGCCTGACCCTTGAACCGGTATTTTGCCGGGTAGGCAAAACCAGCATAGCAGCTGAAAACGGTATGGAATGGGTGAAGCTGGAGCGCGCTGGTGACGCCGGCGTGCCAACACCCATACGTAAACTGCTTAAGCTGGTTGCCAGCGCAGCGGGCTGAGACCCCAGCGCTCGAAGGTTTCGACGCCGACAATCTGGCCGTAATGGTTGCCCATCTTGCGCGCCAAATCGACAGTAACTGGCGCGACATACTGGGCACGCCCGGTATGGTAAATAACGCGAACCACCGGGGTCAGTGAACTGTCCGGATGTATTTCATCGACCACGGCGAGGTGGCCGCTTTCGAGCAGGACCAGTGTACCGACCGGGTAGATACCGACGGTGCGGACGAAGGCAGCAACCAGGGCCGGGTCGAACTGATTGCCGCGCTCGTCATAAAGCTGAGCGAGCGCCATCGACGGTGAAATAGCCAGCCGATAGGGCCGCCGCGAGGTCATGGCATCGTAGCTATCAACGATTGCCGCCATCCGTCCGGCGGCAGAAATATTTTCGCCGGCCGTGTGATAAGGGTAACCACTGCCGTCGAAACGCTCATGGTGTTCGAGCAGAACTGCCACTGCGAGCTCGGGCAACTTGGCGGTTGCCTCAAGCACCGCCAAGCCTTCTTCAACATGGCTTTGCATCACCGAGTATTCGGCACGCGAGAGCGAGCCGGGTTTGGCAATCAACTTGGCGTCGATGGCAGCATGGCCGATATCCTTGACCAGTGCCCCCATCGCCAGTTTTTCCAGCTCTGGCTCACCGAGGCCTTGCTGGCGGCCCAGTGCGATGATCAGGGCGGCAGTTGCCACGGCGTGCTCGGTGGCATAAGTACCCATCTGCTTGAGGCGGGCCAGTGGAACAAGCGCATCCGGGTTGCGCATGACCGACGCAATCATCCGCTGCACCAAAGGCTCAAGTTCGCCCACATCAACCTTTATGCCGGCACGCGCCGAGGCAATCAGGATGGTTAATGTCCCGGTGACTTCCGGCAACAAACGGGCAGCGCGCCGCCGCTCTTCACCCAACGACACCTTGTGCGGTATGGTCGCCTTGATTTCGGCCAGCGACTTGAATTTGCGCTCCACTTCATTGAGCCTTGCCATCGTTGCCGCAGGCGCCAACGGCAGATCGATACCGCGCGCCGTGTCGATCGAGACTTCGCTGATGCCGTCGTCCAGAATTCTGGCTATCTGCTCATCATCTTCAACCTCGAAACGCCTACGCCAGAAGTTCGTCTCCAGCCAGCGGCAATGCAGATCGACGACATACATGCCGGGCAAAAGCTGTTTGGCGGCAATCTTGCGAATCACAAAAAGTCGGGCTCCTACTTTGCGCTTTTAGCTGCGGCTTCCGCCGCGCGACGTGCCGCTTCTTCCTTTCCAGCAGCAAGCTTGGCTTCGTGCTGTGCCTGCTTTGTAGCCAGGCGCTCAGCATCGGCCGCCTTGCGTTTGGCGCCCTCCTCAGCCTTTCTCGCCTTGTCGGCTTCCTTGGCGGCCTGTAGTTCCATAGCTTCCTTGCGCGCCGCCTCGGTTTGAGCCTCGCGCACCTGTAAATCTGCATCACGCTGAGGCATTTCCGCTGCGCGGCGTTGATCGCGATCGCTCAATTGTTCTTTTTTGATCTGGCGCTCAATCGCCTTGCCTTCGTTTTCAAGGCGTTTCGCCTCGTTATGGTTCTGGTTGTAGACCTTTTTTGCATCAATCCGGCACGAGTTCACCAGAAATTTTTTATGGCACTCAATCTCCGCTTGCGCGAAGGCCTTCTCTGCCTCCGCCTGTCGGACGCCCCCCTCGCGCTGCAAATCCAGCGCCTGCGCCTGACGTCGTTCCCAATCCGCCTGACGCTCATCCGAAACACCTTGCTCAGCCGCACTAGCAGGCAGTGGCACCAGAGCAAGCACAAGGAACAGGGCAGCTAAAGAGAAGGAGCGATTTTCCATTTTTCGTCGTTTTCAAAGCAAGAGCACGGGCTGCATAGCGAAGCGTTCATGCTAGCAAAATGCTCGGTATCGCGTTGATTTTAGCAGCCCACCGCTATAATTCGCGGCCTCATGATCGCTCTCCGCCAAGTCACCTTCGCCCGCGTCGGCCGCCCCCTGGTTATCGACGCTTCCGTCCAGCTGCACACCGGCTGGAAGGTCGGCGTGGTCGGCGCCAACGGCTGTGGCAAATCCAGCCTGTTTGCGCTGCTTTCCAACGAATTACACGCCGAATCCGGCGATGTTGAGTTGCCAGCCAGTTGGCACATCGCCCGCGTTGCCCAGGAAACCCCGGCGCTACCCGACAGCGCCCTGGATTTCGTCCTCGATGGCGACGTCGAACTGCGCCGCATCGAACGCGAACTGCGGGAAGCCGAAGCGCGCAATGACGGCGAAGCCATCGGCCACCTGCATGATCGCTACGGTGAAATCGGCGGTTACTCGGCCAAGGCCCGCGTCGCCGAAGTGCTGCACGGCCTGGGCTTTACCGACGCCGATTTTCAGCGCTCGGTGGCGGAATTCTCCGGCGGCTGGCGGGTGCGCCTCAATCTGGCCCGTGCCCTCTCATGCCGCGCCGATTTGTTGCTGCTCGACGAACCGACCAACCACCTCGATCTCGACGCGGTGTTCTGGCTGGAAACCTGGCTGAAAAATACGCCGGCGACGCTGCTGCTGATTTCGCACGACCGCGATTTTCTCGATGCCGTGGTCGGCCAGATTCTCGCCATCGATCTCCAGCGTCTGTCACTGACCAGCGGTGGCTATTCCGATTACGAACGCGCGCGCGCCGCCCGGCTGGCCACGCAACAATCGGCCTATGAAGCGCAGCAACGCGAAGTGGCGCACCTCAACAGCTTCATCAACCGCTTCCGCGCCCAGGCCACCAAGGCCCGCCAGGCGCAAAGCCGGATCAAGATGCTGGAGCGCATGGAAACGGTCGCCGCCGCCCACGTCGATTCGCCCTTCCATTTCGCCTTCGGCAAGCCGAGCGCCCTGCCCGACCCGCTGTTGAGCATCGAAAAAGCCTCGGCCGGCTACGTCGACCGCAGCATTCTCGACAACATCACGATGACGCTGCGCCCGGGCTGCCGCATTGGCCTGCTCGGTCGCAACGGCGCCGGCAAATCGACGCTGATCAAGCTGCTGGCCGGCGCCATCGAACAGCAAGGCGGCCAGCGCAAGGAAGCCAAGGCGCTCAACATCGGCTACTTCGCCCAGCACCAGCTCGAACAGTTGCGGCCGGACGAATCGCCACTGCAACATCTGGCCCGCCTCGAACCAACCACGCCGGAACAGGAACTACGCGACTACCTCGGCGGCTTCGATTTCCGCGGCGACATGGCCAGCCGCGCCATCGAACCCTTCTCCGGCGGAGAAAAATCACGCCTGGCCCTGGCCCTGCTCATCCGCACCAAGCCCAACCTGCTGCTGCTCGACGAGCCGACCAACCACCTCGACCTCGAAATGCGCGAAGCCCTGACTTTTGCGCTGCAGGATTACGAAGGCGGCATGGTCTTCGTCTCGCACGACCGCCACCTGCTGCGCACCTGCGCCGACGAACTGCTGCTCGTCGCCGACGGCAAGGCCACCGAATTCGATGGCGACCTCGACGACTACGCCGCCTGGCTGGCCAGCCAGCGCAATGCCGAACGGACTGCGGAACCGGAGCAGGCTGCCGAGAAAACGGAACGCCTGCAAAGCCGTGCCGATTCCAAGGCCAGCCGTCAGGCACTGCTTGCCCAACGCCGCCCGCTGATCAAGGAAATCGAGCAGCTGGAAAAGAAAATTGCCAAGTGGGGCGAGGAAAAGGCGGCTTTGGATGCCCAATTTGCTGACCCCAACCATTATGTTGCGGTCGACCGCCAAAAAAGCGAAGAAATGCACCGCCAGGCCGGCTTGCTCGGCGAGCAGATTGATACCGCCGAAATGCGCTGGCTGGAAGTGCATGAGGCGCTGGAAGCATTGCCCACCCCGGATTAGTCCAGCACTTTAAGCAACGCCACTCTATAATTCCTGCATACGTTGTAGGGTTAAAGGGAGTCTCATGAGTTGGCGGCGTTACCTTCTAATCGTATGTTTTCTGGCGGCTACACCGTTTGTATCAGCCCAGGAAAAGGCGGCACTCCGCCCGCTGACCATCGGGCTGATGCCCTACCTCAGCACGCGCACCCTGCTCGCCAACTACCAGCCGATTGCCTTGGCGCTTGAGCAGGAACTCAAACAACCCATACAACTGCTCACAGCCCCGGATTTCGACACTTTCGTCAAGCGCGTGCTCGAAGGTGAATACGATGTTGCCCTGCTCGCTCCCCATTACGCGCGACTGGCCACTACGGGCTACGGTTACAGCGCATTGCTGGTCCACAAAGCACCAATTCGCGGAGTTCTGGTCACTAGTCGCAACAATCCTCTGCAGCGTACGGAAGAACTGCGCGGCCACTCGCTTGCCATCGCCGAACGAAGTGCGCTGTTGGTGATTGTTGGTGCACTGACTCTGAGCGACGAGGGTATCCAGGAAGGCACCGACTACCATTTTGTCGAAACCGTTTCGCACTCCAGCGCACTGCATAGCGCGATCTCCGGAAAATCCCGGGCTGCCCTGATTTCGTATTCAACGCTAATCCTCGCCGCCCCCGAGTTGCAACGCGAGACATTGATCTGGCGTGAACTGAACTCAATTCCCGGTCAGTTTTACATCGCTCACAGTCGTATTCCGAGCGAACGGCAGAAAGCGATCAAGGCGACCTTGCTGGCTTTTGAAAAAACACCGGATGGCCAGCAGTTCTTTGAAAAAACAAAGCATGGTGGTTTCCGTGATCCCACCCGCGAGGATGGCGAATTTCTTGATCGCCTGTTGCCGGAAACCCGGCGCCAACTCGGCACCCTGCTACGTTAAATGAATCTTCTCAGAGTCCTGCGTTCGTTGCGAGGAAGGCTGATCACCCTGACTGTCGTGGTCGAAGTGGTAATGATTTCGGCCATTCTATGGAACAGTCAGCGGCTGGCTGAAGAACACCTGATCCGTCAGTTCGAACTGCGCCGCGCCGAAAGCAGCATCCTGCTGCAAGCAGCACTAGCGCCGGCCATGGCACAGCGTGATTACGCTGCTGTCAGCGAGATATTAAGCAGCGCCTACAAATTGCAGGGCATGAGCTATCTGGTGATGTTCGACGAGGACGGACAACGCATCGCCAGCGCCAATCTGGATATTTCTGGCCTGTTGCCTGCGGTCGACTCGCCCCAAGAGCGGATTTTTCGGCTGCAGTACCTGAATACACTTATTCCAATACACCTTGAAGGGCGCAACTACGGTGAGCTCCAGATCGGCATCGACCTGCGCTTTCTTAATGATGCACGGCGCGAAATACTGCTGCAAAACATCATGCTGGCCATTGTCGGCATTCTGCTATCGACACTGGTGCTGGCGGCGATTGCCCTCTGGCTGACCCACCGCCTGGCCGCACTCAGCGCCGCCAGCAATGATCTCGCCGCCGGCCTCCCATTCCGTCCACTGACTGAAACTGCCGATGACGATATAGGCGTCGTCGCCAATGCCTTCAATGACATGGCGGCAACACTAGAGCGACGCATGCTCGACCTTGGGCATTCCGAAGCGGAACAGCGGGCGCTCGCCGAGTCATTGGCCACCGAACGCGGACGCCTTGATGCACTACTCTCTGCCATGCGCCTCGGCCTGGTTTTTGTGGCACGAGACGGGCGTATTTCCTACCTCAATCCGGCCTTCCTCAATCTGTGGACCATCACTTTTGAGTCGCTTTATATCGACCAACCGGTCAGCGCCCTGCGCCAGCATCTGACCTGCTGCCTTTCCGAACCGATTGCGGAACAGCTGTTCAGTGGCGAAGGTTTGCTCAAGGAGTACGTCCTGCCCGATGGACGAACAATCACCGAACATAGCGTGCCAGTCACCAGTTATGGCGGGACAGAAAGTGGATGGCTGTGGATCTTCGAGGACATCACCGGCGAACGTCAGATCGCCGAGCGCCTGCTCTTCATGGCCGAGCGCGACTCGCTGACTGCTCTCGCCAACCGTGCCCGATTTGATGCAGAGCTCGACCGCCTGCTCAATCAAGCGGGGCGCGACCCCAATTTGTTTGGTGCCCTGATCTATTTCGACATCGATGAATTCAAGACCATCAACGATACTTTTGGCCACCGCGCCGGCGACAACGTACTGATTCGTACCGCTGACACGGTCAGCAAACTGGTGCGCAACAACGAACTGTTCGCCCGCCTCGGTGGCGACGAGTTTGCCATCATTGCCCCCAATGCCGACCAGGCCGGCGCCCAGGTCTTGGCTGAGCGCCTGCTCAGTACAGTGTCAGGCATGCGCTTCGAGTTTGAAAACCGGCTGCTTGGCTTGACCATCAGCATCGGCATCGCACTCTTTCCTGAACACGCGAAGAGCGCCGAAGAGCTGGTCTCGCGCGCCGATGCGGCGATGTATCAGGCCAAGCGCGGCGGCAAGAACGGTTGGCGCATCTATCGGCCTGAGCTTGACCAATCCGAAGCCATGCTCGCTCAACTTGGATGGAACGAAAAAATTCAGGTGGCGCTCAAGGAAAACCGCTTCGTCCTCCATTACCAAGGCGTACATTCGGCAAAAACCGGCATCGCCTCGCACTATGAAGCGTTGGTGCGCATGGTCAACCCGGCAAACCCCAGCGAGTTGTTACTCCCGGGCAGCTTCATTCCAGCAGCAGAACGAACCGGGCGCATTATTGACGTCGACCGCTGGGTAATGCGTGCGGCAATCCGCAAACTGGCCGAGATGCCCACCCTCCCCGCACTGGCCATCAATATCTCGGCCCGCTCCTTCGACGACCCGACGCTGGCCAGCACGATACGCTCATTGCTCGCCGAGTTTGACGTCGAACCACGGCGCCTGATTGTCGAGCTGACTGAAACCTCGGCACTGGCCAACATGCAGGATTCGGAACAATTCATCAAGGACATCCGGGCGCTGGGCTGCACGGTTTGCCTTGATGACTTTGGCGTTGGCTTCTCGTCATTTGCCTATCTCAAGCACCTCTCGGCCGATGTCCTAAAAATTGATGGCATGTTTATCCGCAATCTGCCAAGCAGCCGGGAAGACCAGGTGTTCGTCCACGCCATCGTTGAGGTCGCGCGCGGTTTAGGCAAAAAAACGGTCGCCGAATTCGTCGGCGATGCCGAAACCCTGCAACTACTGGCGAAAATCGGCGTCGATTACGTCCAGGGCTATTATCTTTCGCGCCCCTTGGCGGAGATAAGCCCGCCCTGATCGGGTAAAATCCGTGCTTTTAGCATTCCGCAGGGAGTTGACCGTGCAAATCGTTTGTCTTGATCTTGAAGGTGTTCTGGTTCCGGAAATCTGGATCGAATTTGCCGAACGTACCGGCATTCCCGAATTGAAGCGCACGACACGCGACGAACCGGATTACGACAAGCTGATGACCTACCGCCTGAACATCCTGCGCGAGCACAAGCTCGGCCTGCCAGATATCCAGAAGGTGATCGCCGAAATGGGCCCGATGCCGGGCGCTCGTGCCTTTGTCGACCAATTGCGTGAGGATTATCAGGTCATCATTCTCTCCGACACTTTCTACGAATTCGCCCATCCGCTGATGCGTCAACTGGGCTGGCCGACACTGTTCTGTCACTCCCTGGAAGCCGATCAGGATGGCATGCTGATTGCCTATCATCTGCGCATGCCAGACCAGAAGCGCGAGGCCGTCAAACGCTTCAAGGAACTCAACTTCACCATCGTCGCCGCCGGTGACAGCTATAACGACACAGCGATGCTCGGCGAAGCGCACGGTGGCATCCTGTTCCATCCGCCGGAAAACGTCATTCGCGAATTCCCGCAGTTCCCGGTCACCCTGAATTACGGCGAGTTGCGCACCGAAATCGACAAGGCTTTTGCCAAAGTCGCCTAAACCGACCATGCCCAGCAACCGCTTCTACACGCTCTCTGCCTCCTGTCCCGATCAGGTCGGCATCATTGCCAAGGTTTCCGGCTTCATTGCCAGTAACGGCGGCTGGATTCTCGAATCGAGCTTCCATTCCGATGCACTGACCAACCGCTATTTCATGCGCCTCGAGATCAAGGCCGACTCGCTGCCCTGCCTGCTCGCCGAATTTCGCGAACGCTTCCGGGTTGAGGTTGCGGAAGCGCTGTCGATGGACTGGCGGATCAATGACAGCGCCGTCAAGAAACGTGTCGTGGTCATGGTTTCCAAGCAGGAACACTGTCTGTACGATCTGCTCGCGCGCTGGCAGGCCAAGGAACTCGACATCGAGATTCCCTGCGTCATTTCCAACCATGAGGCCTTCCGCGGCTTCGTCGAGTGGCATGGCATTCCCTTCCTTCATGTACCGGTGACTGCCGACAACAAGAACGCTGCCTACGCCGAGATTCAGCGGATTTTTGAAGACGTGCGGGGCGATACGATGGTTCTTGCACGCTACATGCAGATTCTGTCGCCGGAACTGTGCAATGCGCTACCAGGCAAGATCATCAATATCCATCACTCCTTCCTGCCCAGCTTTGCCGGCGCCAAGCCCTACCATCAGGCTTACACGCGTGGGGTCAAACTGATCGGTGCCACCTGCCATTACGTCACCAGCGAACTGGATGCCGGCCCGATCATCGAACAAGACGTTATTCGCATTGACCACTCTGACTCCCCGGACGATATGGTGCGCTACGGCAAAGACGCCGAAAAAACCGTCCTCGCCCGCGGCCTGCGCTACCACCTCGAAGACCGGGTACTGGTCCATGGCAACAAAACAGTCGTTTTCCGGTAGATCAAACCATGCTCATTTCTCGTGAACGCTCACTGCTGCTGATTGTCGATATTCAGGAGAAACTCGCTCCGGCAATCGATCAGGGTGCGGCGGCAATCATCAACAATCAGCGCCTGATCTCAGCAGCCCAGCAACTCGTGGTGCCAGTCTTCGTTTCCGAGCAATACGTCAAAGGTCTCGGCGCCAGCGTTTCCGCAATCAAGGATGTTGCGGTCAACGCCCATTTCTTCGAGAAAATTCACTTCTCCTGTACCCGCCAGCCTGGTGTTCTTGAAAAACTCAAAGCGACGGGTCGCCCGCAAGTCATCCTGACCGGCATGGAAACCCATGTCTGTGTCTTGCAAACCGCCATGGGCCTGCGCGAGGCAGGGTTTGATGTTTTTCTGGTTGCCAATGCGGCCTCCTCACGCACACCCGAGAGCCGCACACTGGCTATCGCGCGCATGCGTGACTGCGGTGTGCACATTGTCACAACCGAAATGGTCTTGTTTGAATGGCTTGAACAAGCCTGCACTGACGATTTTCGTGCCTTGCTGCCACTGATCAAATAGTTCCTGCTGGATTTGCCAGCATCATTTGCGTAACATTCCCCTGACATTGGCTCGTACTCCGGGCGACACCATCTTTTGGGAGATGTGCAATTTGAATCCACAAAAGCCAGATCGCCTGCTATTCCTTGACTTGAGGAAAACGCGCAGCGCCCCCCTCCCGAAACTTGCCGGACTTGAACCGGTGAATCCCAAACCCGGTGATGATTGTCAGGCAGCCTTTGCTGCCCTCGCTGTGTTTGTCGCAGTCGATAGCCTCAGCACCTACCAAGACTGGCGGCAACGCTTTCACCCGATGTGCCCATCCGGGTTTCCGCATGTCGTTTTACTTGACCCCTATAACCACGAACTGGCCTGCCGCATCCTCGGCGATGACGCCGCAGACTGCTGCGCGATGGACGATCTCAGACGCATGGAACTGATTGTCAGCCGACTGCAACGCCCGCAGGAAGGCATTACCAAACCTTGGCCGCCAAGCAACGATCTACCTTTGTCGTTGCGCCTACAAACCACCCTGGACATTCTGCCCTCGCCAATTTTCATCAAGGATAGGGATGGGCGCTACATCGCCTGCAACCAGGCATTTGAAAATTACCTGGGCCTTCCCCGTAGCCGCCTAATTGGCAGTACCGTGCACGATATTTCCCCACCTGATCTTGCCGCTGTCTACCATAAAGCCGATCTCGATCTGATGGCTGCCGGTGGCGATCAGCGCTACGAGGCCAACGTACGCAATGCCGATGGCTCGGTGCGCGATGTGATCTTCTACAAATCGGTATTTCTGAACTCGGCTGGCGAACCTGATGGCATCTCCGGGACCATGCTCGACATTACGGAACGCAAGACGCTTGAAAGACAGCTGGAAATTGCGGCGGCGACTGATTTTTTGACCGGGGTAAACAATCTACGGACTTTCTACGAACTGGCTGGCCAGGAATTCCGCCGTTTTTCCCGAAGCGGAACCGATCTTTCGCTGCTCGTCATTGATCTGGACTACTTCA